>JAAYFZ010000302.1 GCA_012727965.1 Clostridiaceae bacterium | reverse complement strand
CGAATGGAACTATGAAGTAAACGCAGCAATCGACCCTGTCAGCTATCAGATTTTCGCCGATACCTTCGATCATCTGTATGATCATGAAGCATACCCGCTAAGCCACGATATTATTGTAGATTATCGCCGCAACTATCGGACGATTGAAACAAGTGGAAGCGACATCAATCAACACTTCAACAAGCACCGTCAGAAAATAGATTATCCCGATGAGAAAAATAATACACCGGCAAAAGATGTGCATCATAAGCATAAGCCGACAGTTATAGACCTGTTCAGGCCAAATGACGCTCAGACAGAAGCTCTGATCGAGTTGAAAAGAACCAGAGCCGCAGGTAACGACAAAGCAATAGTAGTAGCTGCAACAGGTGTCGGCAAGACAATGCTGGCAGCACTTGATTCCAGAGACTATGAATCCGTATTGTTCATAGCCCACCGCGAAGAAATACTAGAACAGAGCATCAATGCTTTTACCAGAATCAGAGGATCTGCCGAACTGGGCCGGTTGTACTCAGGAAATCGCGACACAGATAAATCAGTTATCTTCGCTTCGGTTCAGACGCTGACAAGAGAACAAACACTCCGCCGATTTCTGCCTGATTATTTCAAATATATCATCATAGATGAGTTCCATCATGCCAGCGCAGCAAGCTATCAGAGGATAATCGACTACTTCAGACCAGATTTCCTGCTAGGCCTAACCGCCACTCCACATCGAATGGATAAAAAGAATATATTCGAGATCTGCGACTTCAATCTTGTCTATGACGCTGATCTGTTTTCAGCAATCAATCGCGGCTGGCTTTGTCCATTTAAATACTTCGGTATTTATGACTATACCGTCAACTACAATAATATCACCTGGATAAACGGCAAATATCTGGATAAGGAACTGGAATCTGCTTTATCAATAGGACGTCGTGCCGAGCTGATTTACAAACACTATATGGCTCATAAGCGAGGTAAGACACTCGCTTTTTGCTCGAGCATCAGTCATGCCGATTTCATGGCAGAGTACTTCAATAAGCAAGGTATAAAAGCAGTATGCGTCCATAGCAACAGCAGCTCTGACTACTTTATGGATCGAACTGAGGCAATTGCAAAGCTCGCATCCGGACAACTGGAGATCATATTTTCAGTCGAAATGCTGAACGAAGGAGTCGATATACCTGCAGTCGATCTTCTACTCCTACTGCGGCCAACTGAATCTCCAACGGTGTTTCTCCAGCAGCTTGGCAGAGGTCTCCGTCAATCAGCAAACAAAAAAGACCTCAAGGTCTTGGATTTTATCGGCAACTATAAGAGAGTAGATCTGCTTCCATTCATGCTCAGCCGCATCAGCGATGGGAAATTCAGCTTCGTTCCAGGCAAGCCTATAGATGATCAGATGATCCTGCCGCTAAATTGCAGTGTGCAGTTTGAGCTTGAAGCAGTTGATATCCTAACACAGGCTTTGCAAAGCAGACTGCAGGTGCGGGATAAAATCGCGATTATCTTCCGTGAATGTGGCGATAGTCTGGGCCATTGTCCAACTCGTTCCGAGTTCTATAATTATCTGGAAACAGATCAGTATCTGCAGATCAAGTCGCAAGCGGGATTGAACCCTTTTCGTGATTACAACAGCTTCCTGCAATCAATTCAGATGGTATCTTATCCGGCTGGCTATCTTGACTCTCCAGCACATCGATTGATTAGGACGCTGGAGACTACAAGTATGACAGCGTTATATAAGATACCCTGTATCAGAGCTTTTTATCATGAGGGTAGATTTATGACAGAAACAAGCGTATATCAAATTGCGCAGTCTTTTGCCGAGTTTTACAAGAATGAGCGCAATGCCGGAGATCTACTTAACAAGAAGAGCAGAAAGAATTATAAGGACTGGAGCATTACTGATTACAAGAAACTGGCTGTGCAAAATCCGATCAAATATCTAGCGAAAACTCATCCGGACATTTTTGCTTATGATAGTGAGTTTGAGACTTTCAAGATAATTCTTGATTTAAACATGTGGCAGGGTGATCCCTACTTCATCAGAGATTTCCAGGACGTACTG
>JAAYFZ010000301.1 GCA_012727965.1 Clostridiaceae bacterium | reverse complement strand
GGCAAAGCTTCAGCGATGAATCTAGAAACAAACGATCTTCGAAGAGGGAGGTGAGGACAGATGCGTCAGCTGATCATAGCTTTTGCCGACATGGATCTGGCGCTTAAGGTCCGCACACTCCTGAGAGGCTGTGGTATCAGTGTCGATGAAATCTGCAGTTCAGCAGCTGCCGTATTGCAGTGCGTCGGCAGAATGAGCGATGGCGGCCTGGTGCTTTGTCCGCCCACGCTGCCCGATATGTCAGCATCAACGCTGATGGAGCTTCTGCCGGAGACCTTCGATATGCTGGCAGTTGTCAGCTCGCGTCAGCAGTCACTGTATGAACGGCCGGGCATGTTCATACTGACACAGCCATTTCAGACAGATATGCTGGCGGATAGTATTCGTCAGATCATGGAGACGAGGCAGCTGAGTTTCACCCGGCAAATGATGGACAAGAAGCCGCGTCCTGAGCTGACGAGCAAACAGCGCAGCCAGGAAGAAGAGAAGCTGATCGCCCAGGCGAAGTATTTATTGATGAATCGCCGCAAATTTAGCGAACCGGAAGCACATCGCTATCTGCAGCGCAGAAGCATGGAGAGCGGCATGCGTATGGCGGATCTGGCAAGACAGCTGATTGGCAGTCAGTAAGATAAACAGTAGGAGTATTCGATGACGAATATTTTGGATTTGAAATTTACGAAGATGCATGGCATCGGCAATGACTATATTTACATTTACACAGCAGCGCTTAGTGAAGAGGGAGAGCCAGCCTGGTGCAGTAATCAGGAGGCAGTCGGAGCAATCGCCAGACTGTTGAGCGACCGCCATTTTGGCATCGGCTCAGACGGCCTGGTCTTGATGCGTCCATCCGCAGAGGCGGATATCATGATGGATATGTATAATAGCGACGGCTCACGCGGCCTGATGTGCGGCAATGCCATCCGCTGCGTAGCACGTTATGTTTATGAACGTGGGCATGTTCAGAAAACTGATATGACGATTGAAACCCTCTCTGGACTTAAAATGCTGGAACTGACCTTGTCAGAGGGGCAGGTCAGTTCCGTTACTGTCGATATGGGTAAGCCGGAATTCTCGCCGACAGCTATACCTGTCAACTGGCAGAAAGAGAAAATGATCAACGAGGAGATCAGCGTAGCCGGACGAATCTGGCAGGCAACGGCCGTTTCAATGGGTAACCCGCATGCTGTTGTATTTGTAGATGATCCTGAAGCTCTTGAGCTAGAAAAGATCGGACCGGAGTTTGAAAATCATCAGCTATTTCCGCAGAGAATTAATACTGAATTCGTCCAGGTTTTAGGTCCGAAGCATCTGCGTATGCGTGTCTGGGAGCGCGGCTCGGGCGAGACTATGGCCTGCGGCACCGGCTCCTGTGCCAGTCTGGCCGCGGCTTATGTCAATGGGTTTTGTGAGCGCGAGGCAGTTGTCACATTAAATGGCGGCGACCTGCAGATCCGCTGGCATGAAATGAACGATCATATCTATATGACCGGGCCCGCGTCCTTTGTCTTCGAGGGCAGCGCCAGTGTAAGTTTGCAGCCAACGGAAACTGATGGATCAAGCTGGATGGCGGCTTTTGCCAGTGATGTTAAGTGAGTCTGTTAGCAACCTAAGAATAATATAAACGGCAAAAGCCGGTGTCAGGAGTATTTATGATCAGAGTTAATGATAATTACCTTAAGCTGCCGGGCAGCTATCTCTTCTCGGAGATCGCGGCTCGTATACGCAAATATAATGAGAATGAGCCTGAGCTGGAGCTGATCCGTCTGGGCATCGGCGATGTCACCAGGCCGCTGGCGCCGAGTGT
>JAAYFZ010000300.1 GCA_012727965.1 Clostridiaceae bacterium | reverse complement strand
TCACTGAAGGGAAAAGTTTGTGTAGTAACTGGTGGATACCAGGGAATAGGCGAAGTTGTAGCTGAATATGTCGCTGATGCAGGAGCAGATATTGCTATTTTCGATTTAAATGACGCATCAGCTGTTGCTGAGAGGATCGCCAATGAATATGGAGTTAAAACAGCATCATACATCTGTGATGTTACCGACCCTGAAATGGTTGAAGATTGCATGAACAGAGCCGCGGCTGATCTAGGTACTCTTGATCTATTATTTAACAATGCAGGTATTTGCATGCATAAGGGAGCAATTGAGCTTGAGCCTGCTGAATGGCGTAAGGTTATTGATGTCAATCTGAATGGTGTTTTTTATGTCGCGCAGGCTTTTGCCAGGTATATCATAGCTAATGGCAAAAAGGGTAATATCGTTAACGTTGCTTCAATGTCCGGTACGATTGTTAATATTCCGCAAGAACAGGCATCTTACAATGCTTCAAAAGCTGCGGTAATGCATCTGACGAAATCTCTTGCAGTTGAATGGGTCGATAAAGGCATAAGAGTAAATTCTATCAGCCCGGGTTATATCAAAACGGCTATCACAGCTAAATCAAATCCTGAATATCAGAAGAAGTGGCTTGCTTCTATACCATTTAGAAGAATGGGTACACCGGAAGAGCTCGCAGGCGCAGTTATTTATTTGCTATCTGATGCGTCAACATATACATCCGGCAGCGATCTTATAATTGATGGATGCTTCACTATAGTCTGATTGATACTGAGTCATTCTGAACAAAATGTTATTAAGCAGCAAAAGGCTGTTTATATAAAAAACAAGGAGGAAAGAAAATGAAAAAAAGAATTTTATCACTGTTTGTGGCGGTACTGATGATTATGGCACTAGTAGCTGCATGTGGAACTGGTGACCCGATCACAACAACTACGACAGCTGCTCCTGCAGAAACCACAACAGCTGCGGAAGGCGAAGAGACCACACCGCCCGCGGACGATCAAGAGTTTAGAGTTGGCATCACGATTCAGTCTCTTGAGAACAGCTATTGGGCCGGTGTTTTCGGCGAAGTTGAAGCTTTGATCAAGGCAAAAGGCTGGGATTACACGATCCTTTCATGTAATGACAATTCAGCAACTCAGATCCAGCAGATTGAAAACTTCGTGACTAATGAAGTAGACCTGATCATGGTTCATCCTTCTGACCCGAATGCTATTGAGGATTACCTCAAGGCTGCAAGGGATAAGGGCATCAAAGTTATGGTATGGGATGATATCATGACCAACACAGACCTCAACTGGGTACTTGACAATACAGAGCTTGGTTTCACAATTGGTAAAGCTGCAGCAGAATTCATCAATGAGCATTATACAGAAGACAACAAAGCTCAGGTTGCAGTTATGAACTATCCTCAGACTCCAATTCTTCTTGAGAGAGAAACAGGTATCCTGAATGCCCTTGAAGAAATTGCAAAAGGCAAATATGAAGTAGTTGCTCAACAGCCAGCAATCGACGCTCAGTCTGCTCTGTCAAATATGGAGACTATCCTTCAGGCAAATCCTGACACCAAGATCGTCGCATCTATCGGTGCAGGCGGCGACATCGGTGCTAACGAAGCCTACATGACTAAGTTTGGCGGCGAGATTCCTGATGATGTAGGTATCTTCTCAGCTGACGCAACACAGCAGCAGCTCGAAGCTATCGTAAATGGCGAAGCCAGCAGAGCATCAGTCGGATTCGAAGGATCAAACAAGAAAACAGCAGAAGCTGTTGTCGATCTTTATGAGAGACTGCTAAATGGCGAAGAGTTCTCAGAACAGAATCTCTTCAG
>JAAYFZ010000299.1 GCA_012727965.1 Clostridiaceae bacterium | reverse complement strand
TGAGATCAACCAGATGACCTGAAGCCTTAAGTGCAGATGTCGTCTTACCAGTTAGTCCGGCAACTGGATCGCTTTTTCCGGCCGCGCCATAAGCAGTCAAGTCGCTGTTCCAGCCCGCATTTTCATATACATTCGGAACGCCTGAACGGCTCCTGGATTGTCCAAACACGCCGCCATAACCAGAACTACTGGCGGAATAACTACCGCTGATCGTAACTGCAGCAGAAGCATAACTATTTCTGATCTCGCCGCCATAGACATAGCCGGTAAGGCCGCCTGCGCAACAGAGAACACCGCTGGAATTAAGACTTGTCGATGCAGAAGCATTACCAGTTGCGAAGGAGTTCAATATCTTCGCTGCCGGCGAGCTGTCACTGCTAAGGTAGCCTGCGATCAAGCCAACATAGGCGTTTGTCTCACCAGAATCGCTCTTGGTATTGACGAAAGCAACATCGGCATCCACGACACCTAGATTCATGATGGTTCCACTGACATGGCCGAAGAGGCCATAACTCTTCACAAGTGATGTAGAACCAGTTGCTAATATATCGATCTTGAGACCTCGTACCAGGTAGCCGCCACCGTTATAGGTTCCGGCAAAGGTACGATTACTGCTTGTTGCCGCACTGCTGATATAGCCGCCGATAGGTGTCCAGGCCAGCTCGCCGAGATCTATATCCGCTGTCTGACGGAAGAATTTGCCGCTGAAATCAACATCTGCATTTGTTTCCTGAGCCAACCTGGCCAGCTCAGCTGCATTGGTAATCAGCCATGGGGAAGCTTCTGTGCCGCTGCCGCCGCCATAAGATGAGGCGATCGAGCCGTCCCATACAGGTGGAGCTTCACTGACTGTAATGCCCGCAGCATTGCTGACGTCAAAAGCCGTTTGATTGCCAGTCGCTTCAATATCCGTATTTGTAATTATGCAGTAGTACCAAATCTGGCCGAGCGTGTCGGTCGGAGGACTGTATGTGGCGGCAATCGCACCTGGAATCAGGAAACCACCGTCATTTGAGTCAACCGAGTTAGAGTACCACTGATAGCTAAGCGAACCACGATCAACCGCAGCCACTACTGACAAAGATGCTGCTCCGTTCGGTGCAACTGTCCGCGCTGCAGGCTGGGTCAGAATGACCGGAACCTGAGCGTCGACGATGACATTTACCTGGCGCAGATGCAGCGGATAACCGCCGTTAAGCGCTGTTGTAGTATCTGCCATCCACTCGAGCCAACCGGTCTGATCAGCTGCCGCACTATTTAGATCAGCCAAATAGTCCGTTGATTTAAGCGTAGCAGTAGTCTTGCCGGTCAGGCCGGTGACAGCACTGCTGCTACTGGCCGCACCATATGTGGTCAGTTCATTATTCCAGCTTACATTGGCAAAAGTCTCGCCGCTTCTGATTTGGCCAACGACTCCGCCATAACCAGAGTATTGGCTGCTAAAACTACCGCGATTGGTAACTGTAGCCGATGCATAGCTATTTCTAATCTCACCGGAATAAACATAACCGGTAAGGCCACCTGCGCAGCAGAGAACTGTAGTACTGCTGCCGGCGGCTGTTTGCGCATAAGCGCTGCCTGTAGCAAATGAGTTGAGAATTTTTGCTGCTGGTGTACTGTTATTACCAAGATAACCGGCTATGATACCGACATAGGCATTAGTATTGCTGCTGCCGGTTTGTGTATTGATGAAGGACACATCTGCATCCACGACACCAACGTTCATGATTGTGCCGCTAACATAGCCGAAGAGTCCATAGGTTTTAGGCAGTGATGACGAACCTTCAGCAGTCAGGTCGATATGCAAGCCTCGTACCAGCTTGCCGCCGCCGTCATATGTGCCGGCGAAAACTCGATTACTGTCTGATGAGCTGCTGATATAGCCGCCGACTGGCGTCCATGCATGACCACCGAGATCTATGTCTGCTGTCTGGCGGAAATAAACGCCGCTGTAATTGGTGCCGGCATTTGTCTCCTGCGCCAGCCTGGCCAGCTGTGCCGCATTGTTGATCAGCCAAGGATCGGCTGCTGATCCGCTTCCGCCACCATATGACGAGGCGATTGCGCCATCCCAGCCAGTCTGCTGTGTGGCCTGCACCTGAACGCTGGCCGTCTGACTAGCTATAACCGCAGTTTTGTTGGTGGTTGCGGTATCGTCCGTATTTGTGACCTCACAGTAATACCAGTTTTGGCCAAGCGCACTGGTTGGTGGGCTGTAACTGGCCGCAACAGCACCTGGTATGATGGCGCCGCCGCTGTTGGCATTTACCGTATTGACGAACCATTGATAACTCAGAGCACCGCGTCCGACCGTGGCTACGACTGATAGAGATACCGGAGCACCTACTGTAACAGTCGTATTGCCTGGCTGTGTCTGGATTACAGGGGTCTGCGCGTTCTCAAATGGCTCAGATGTCGGTAGCGCCTGTGTATGCGTACCGATAACGCGGAACGGTCCTTCCGAGGAATTACCGATAACTGTGTAATTCAACTGATTATTTACCAGATCGACAGTAAGATTTAAGCCCCGCCAGGCTGTAGTGTCTGCGGGTGCACGATAATTAATCGCACCGGCATTAACTGTCGTATAGCTAATCGGGTATTCTTTTAGAATTCTAGCCATATCCGAATAAGGCTTATCTGCCTCGCTATGATTATGACCCCACATGTAAACAATTGGCAGATCATAAGCAGAGAGAAGAGATTTCAGATCAGCCGCGTTGGTCGCGTCGCCGCGTCCGCCAGCATCATCTATTGGAAAATGAGCTGGCACCAGCAGAAGCTTGTCTGAGTCAGCCCTGCTATCCAAATACTCCTCCAATGCAGTCATCTGAGCTGGGGAGAAGCTCCAGTTCGTATTATTATGAGCACCCATCAAGAATATATCAAAATTCTCAGTTGGCACTAATCCATAGTACGAATCGAATCCAGAGTAAGTGGGATATGGACTCGGATTCACATCATAATCATGATTACCAGCTACGAAAACAACCGGCTTATCTGCCCCAACATAATGAGCGACAGCTGCTCTGATTTCATCATAGACATTGGCAAAAGACCTGCTCGAGAATATACCACCATAGTCAGTTGTTTGCGGCGCATTGTAGCCACTCGTACAAGGATCGCCGCAGAAAATAAGCATCTGCGGATCATAAGTATCGACAGCTGTGAGATAGCTGGCGAATTTACCTCTATTCTGGGCTACTTCATCAAGATGGAGATCAGAACAGACGCTAATCCTGGTTATGTCACTATCAATATATTGATTATAGATAGGATAAGCAGTATCAGCGGATGTTGGAATACTAATAAGACTGAATACAAGAACGATCGTCAGTAATAACGAAAATAAACGTTTGCTCTTACTATTGCTGCAGTAAAACTTCACAAAAATCACCCTAACTTTCTAAACTTCTTCAAAAATGTTTGATGACTCACTATTTTTACCATATTGATTCATGCGCAGCATACTTTATTGAATTGTGATATCATAAGGGCAACTTTAACAATTAGACACTCCCCCTAGCAAAAAAATATAGTCCGGCTACCTTAATTGGCAGCCGGACTATCATAACAGTTACGATCTCTTGATCAGATATCTGATCAATGGCTTATACCTGTTTTAGAATACCTGCTTTGCTCGTATGCGTTTTCACGCACCTCGCTTTTTACAATCATTTCCAGCGAATAGACATCAATATTCTTATATAGGCACAAAGTATCATCATAATTTGAATGTGTCAATAGATAATTCTGTAAAGTTTTGAAATAATGATCAAAATATTCGTCCACGCCGAAGCACGGCTTTTGCCGGTTTGCTAAATCAACAGGTTTTAAGCTTATTCACCTGGAGGTATGATGAAATAGCGTGGGACATGGCGGATGATATCTTCTACCATCTTTTGGGCATCGGTGTAATATTCAGGATAGCCAAAGGGTCCGATTTGCGTGTAGTTCGGATCGCTGACAATGAACTCAAGCTCTTCACCGACGCGGCGATAGCCCTTGAGTATTACAGCATGGCCCTCTCCCTCGGTGTATTCATCTCTGAACATGACATAGAGTATATTGCCCTGATCAAGATAAGAGAGCATTTCATCTATGCTGCTGTCATATGACTCAGCCCAGCTGGAAGAAAATTCCAAGCCGTTTTCAAGCATGAGTGTCTCAGCCAGATAATCTGTCCAGCCCATACCGTCAAGCGGATACAGCGCGCGCAGGCTCTCGGCGTTTGGTGGATTCTCGAGTCCCTGATAGAGCATCGACATCTCAACACAGGATGGCATGCAGTTGACATCACCATATTCGCCTGTGTCTATCTGGTAGATGTGCCAGGGGTAAGGTCTCTCATTGAGGACTATCTGTTCATTTAAGGGCGCGATATCGAATTGATAGGATGATTCAAGTAATGATGTTACTGCTGAAATAATCGCACCGTATGGGCAGATTCTATCATAGCCGCCGATCACATCACTCAGCTGACTGTCAAAAACATAGCTGCCGAGGAATACATCATCGTCCCAATTGCCCTGAATATCAGGCATGAAAGCCTGTTCCTCAGGCCAGAAGAAGAAATTCGTAGCCTTCAGCGACTCGACATCAGGGGTGTCAGGCAGACGGTAGTCCTGATAGACATTGATATCATCTCCGGTCACTTCTTCAAATGCATTGACCAGCATATGTGATGCGGTTTGTCTGGTAAGAGGCTGGTCCGCCTTGTTGCTCATCTCAGCCAGCAGCAGATCATCAAGGGAGAAGTTTATAGCTTCGGCATCTCCTGGTTTCCAGCCATAAAGCGCTGAGCTTATGTTTATAAGAGGCAGCAAGTCCTGTGGATAAGCTGTCTGGTCTGTCCGCGGCGCTGAATTTTGAATAAGCTTGCGCCTGAGTTCAGATAGCCAGTAAGACGCATCGCTGTATGTGATTCTGGTATTTTGTTCTTGATCATAATATGTATCATCATAATAAAGGCCGATTCTTATCAGCTTACGGATACCTTCGTTGGCACCGTATTCCGGATTCATCAGAGATGTATCGATCTCACCAGCTATCTTCTCGTAGACCTGAGCCAATATCTCCATTAATTCGATCTTATCGAGGTAACTTGATGCTTTTTTGCGCGGAAGTACGAAGCCCTGTGATTCAAGAGCTCTTGCTTGTTTGACGAAAATCGGGACAGGTTTAGGGGTTGGTGTAGGCGCTGCTGTGGTCTCGGCAATTTGCTCAGTTTCAGATATGGTCGGACGCGATATTTCTTCAGTCTGTTTTATGTCGGACAAAAAGTCAGATAGCATGGAACAGCTACTTAATGCCATGCTGGTTATAAGTAGAACGATAAGCATTAATTTGAGCTTAGCACCTCTGGATTTACTCTTAATTTTGGTCATATCCGACATGCTCATCACCCTCCCTGATAGCGGATCAGTGACTGTGCCTGTTCTAGCGAGTCGCAGAAACCAGCACCTGTTAGCGCAGCCAACGCAGCTCCATAGGCTGCTTCTTCAGTATGCATAGGAATCAATAGAGGCAGGCCAAAACGCTTGGCGGCAATTTTCTGAAGTACCGGATTACGCCGCAGTGCATTGCCGGAACCGACCAGATGCTTATGACTTGTATCCGGACTATAGAATTCATATAGTTCATCGACCATGCCCTCAAGAACGCCTATTATCATATGTTGCGCATCGAAATTATGCATGCCGATGCCGCTGATCGAACCTCGAATATGCGGATCCTGGCGTGTACCTCTAAACCTGGTCGACACGACCAGTTTATCGCTGTCGTCTGTATATTTTTCCAGCGCTTCTTCAGCCAGCTTATTCATCACTGGGAAAAGACTCGTATCCTGGTCAAACCCCTGTTGATGAGTCGTTCCAGACATATCAATAACCGAGCGAAATAGTTTTTCCAGCAGCGCATAGGCTTTGCCCCCACAGAGGGCTGCACCGACTGAAATAACTAGTTCCTGACCGGCATCGTGCAGTGCTAACAAAGGCCGCAGCTCCATAGCTGAAAAATCATCAACTAAGTCATCAGCCAGCATGGAAATCTGACCACTAGTACCGATATTAATTACAATCGAACTAGACATATCACGTACTGAACCAATGAAGCTGGCCTGATTATCGCCAATAGCGACAATAACCGGTATGTCGTCCTTCCTGCCAATGACAGCAAAATCAGAAGCAACTTCCGGGAAAATATCAGGATCAATTTGGCATTTTCTAAGCGCCTCTCCGTCGAAAATACCATGTTGGAATAAACCCAGGCTGGCAGCATCAGAAATATGCATAAGAGGAGACTTGCGCTTAGTCAGACGCATACCTATATAATCATGAATCGTACAAATCTTGACTGCATTTTCAGGAACAAGATTATTGTGAATATTATAGAAATGAGTAACAGCACCGAAACCAGTAGCAAGCTTATAGCCGCTCAGAAGCGATAGAAGCGCAGCATATGTTAATTGACCTGATTGCCTATTTAAATCATCCTGGAGCAGTTCAGTTTGAACAGATATAATTTCCTTCAGTTTTACTGAAGGTACAAGTTTGTCACCACGGCCATCCTGCCAGGTAAAAAGCGGACTTACCGACTGACCATTTGCATCTATATAAACAATGCCATGCATTTGCCCGGTCAAGCCGATCGCACCAATATCGGGATGCCGGCCCACAAGTTTATCTATCAGCTGTTCTGCACGCTGCCAGATCTTCTCGGCATCCTGCAATGCTTCCCAGGACTTACCGCCTGCGATGGCTGCGTCATTATTGATGCTGACAGTTTCCAGCACCTCTCCAGTTGCTCCATGCAGTATAACCGCACAAACCGAGGTCGTCCCGATATCTATTCCCAAAACCTTCATATTGACTGTCCATTTCTTATCATTTTTGCTTCTGCCGGATGCCAAAACCAGCCCCCATATAATGAGTATATGCGGACATAGTCTGGCATTGCAATAAGTTTGTTGTATTGATATTGACGGTCAGCTGAGACTCGAGGCCTCAGGATCAAGTCGTGCGATTATATCTTGCTGAATCGCTGGTGACAAGTCGAGAAAATTAACGAATGTACCGTGAATTCTCATAATATAGACACCAGAAGGCGCGTATTTCGCCGGATTTGCCAATACCTTGCGCAGCGTTTCCGCAGTCGTTATATTCACATACAGGTAAAAAGG
>JAAYFZ010000298.1 GCA_012727965.1 Clostridiaceae bacterium | reverse complement strand
GCACAGTAAGGGCCCACTAGAGGATCTGCCGCAATCCCATGTATTGATGAAACGATAAGAATCCTGCCTCTCCTACGCCGAGCCATTTGTTTGGCATATCCTTGAGTAAGCAAAATCGTTCCAAAGATCGCTGTCGCATTTATAAGCCGGATGACTTCATCGCGGAGATCAGACAGAAGAGGCTGGAGTTTCAGCAGGCTTATGAAGAGAAACGCAAAGCCCTCGATATCGAACATAAGCTCAAGGCTTTGGCCAGCGGCAAGCTGCGAGTGCTCAATCTGCTGCCACCGCTGCGGCTGGCTTTTCTCATGGAGATCAAGGCTAACGCAAAACAGAATGGAACCCCGCAAAGATTACCGATCAGATTATTTGCCGCAGTGGATGAGGCTGCCAATGCTCTTAGTAAATTGAATGGAGCAGAGGGTTTAGACTGTGACTTGAATTAGCTGATCAGGCCTGTCCTACAAGACTCTGAACGAGCAGGGATACAATTACGACTGCCGCGGAGATGATGAAACCGTGTAGCATCGGCTTGAAGCCGCTCTTGGACAGCTTGGCGAAATCTGTATTGAGACCGATCGCGCCAAGAGCCATTACCATCGCGAATTTGCTGATACCAGCTAGTCTGCTGGCTGCACTTGATATATTTGCTATTGTCAGCCAATCGGAGGCGTTTTTGATGGCAGAGGCATTATCTGAGACAAGCTTGCCAGCAATGAGATCAAGACCGGTTCTTAAGGCGACCATTCCGAGGAAGAGCAATATGAACCAAGGGAATATTCTGCTGATGTTCACATTTGCAGGCTTGACCAATTGCTCCGGCTGATTTTGATCATCTGAAATATCTCTTGCAGCTTGCCTATGTGATATCCATGAGAAAATCATTACGATCGGTACGATCGACAAGGTTCTTGTTAGCTTAACGATCGTCGCGAACTGTCCGGCCGCGTCTGAAAACGCATAGCCGGCGGCAACAACGGAGGAGGTATCATTAACGGCAGTGCCAGCCCAGAGTCCATAGTTCAGATCGCTTAAGCCAAGAGCTCTGCCCATCAGAGGGAACAGAACAACCATCACTACATCGAAGATAAAAGTAGCGGAGATGGCATAGGCGATATCATTGTCATCTGCCTCGATAACCGGTGATATCGCGGCAATCGCTGAGCCGCCGCAGATGCCTGTGCCAGCCGAGATCAGGTTCGACAGCTTCCAGTTCATACCGAACCAACGTCCAACAATATTACCAAGTCCGAAGGCTGTTATCAGAGTAAACACCATCACGATCAGCGAATAGCTGCCTGCAAGCATGACCTGGGTCATGCTAAGTGTTGCTCCCATCAGAATTATTGACAATTTGAGAATCTTTTTGGAAACAAACCTCAGTCCGCTTGCCAGTCTCAGCTTGTTGGTAATCAGCGGATACAGCAGCATACCGATTAGCATCGCGAAAACACCGCCGCTGATGACTTTTCCCGGTATGAATGAGCTTATTTTATTGGCAGCGACGGCAAGAATCACGGCCGCGATTATTCCTCTGATGGGAATCAATTTGTTTTTCATATGGATACTGTCTCCTCGTGAAGTTAACAGGTAAGATAGTCAGATGCGCATAAATGACTATCGCCAGCCTTGATTCTAGACCGGACTATATATAAAATCAAATTATGAATAATTATATAAACATAAAAATTATTTATAATAAGTGCTGAAGGGCTAATAAAATGATTGACCATAGAATAGAAACGTTGCTTATCATGAGCGAGACCCTAAGCTTCACACGGACCGCGGAGCTGATGAATTTGACGCAGCCGGCTGTGTCTCAGCATATTCGTTTTCTTGAGAATCAGTACGAGTGCAAGCTGTTTGAGCAGCAAGGCCGCAGGGTCAAGCTGACTGCAGCAGGTGAGCGTCTGGTGAGCGCTGCCAAAATCATGAGAGCAAACAGCCGAAGAGTCGAGGCAGAGCTAAAATCTCCCGAATTGGCAAGACCGTTTATTCGACTTGGAGCAACAAAAACTATCGGCAGCTATGTAATTGCCAGGCCGCTGGCGGAGTTCATCAAGCTCTATCCTGAGTACGATTTCGAGCTGGTCGTTGATAATACTGATGCGCTCCTGCACGGACTCGATTCAGGATCGCTCGACCTGCTCTTATTGGAGGGAAATTTCGACAAACAGCATTATCACTATCAGCTGCTGCGCGATGAAGAATTCATTGGTATCTGCAGCCCGGATAATGATTTATCCCGGCAAAAGGCGATCCTCCTGGAGGATATCCTTACTCAGAGGTTGATCATACGTGAGCAGGGTTCAGGAACGAGAGAAATATTCGAGCAGATGCTTAAGCAAAAAAGCTTCAGCCTGGACTCGTTTCGTCACACAATTACGATAAGCCAGTTTTCTGTGATCAAAGAACTGGTGGCAAGTAATGTAGGAATCAGCTTCGTTTATCGCTCGGTTGCATCAAAAGAGCTGAAAGATGGAGATTTGTGCGAGATTTCATTGAGTGGTGGTCCGCATACCCATGAGTTTTCAATCGTCAGATTACCTGATACCGTGATGCCGGCAGAGATTGACGTTTTCACTGATTTTGTAAGGTGTAACTATGGCTCTTGTTATTAGTATCTATTTGGTGTAATCATGAATTGTAAACATAGTGACATGGGAGGTGACATCTATGGGAGGTTTTAAATCAGCAATCGGCAGGACTCTTAAGGGGGCTGCCATGTCTTATCAGCGGTACCCGGCAGCTATGGTGGCAGCGACCGCTCTGGCAACGATAACCAGCATACGTATTGCCGATAATTCTCTGCTTGCGTCCGGCCAGTTTGACCGGTGGCAGTTTGTATTTGCGCTCACAGCTCTTATCAGCCTGGCCTGGTCGGGTTGGCTCTATAGCCGCGAAGATCCTAAGCGTTCGGAGCTCCTATCTCTAGCTGGACTGATCGCGATCGTTCCGCTATTCTTATTGATCAGGCCTGTTAATGGCAGAATACCGTTTCTAACATCATCACGTGCGATGGCCACAGGAGCGATCGCAATCATTGTTCTTCTGCTGGCTATCAGCCGCAGCAGCGAGAAAACAGACTTCAATAAGCGTTTCTTCATGCTGCACAAGGCCTTTTTCATCGCTCTGCTCTATATGCTGGTCGTAATGGGTGGATTAAACTTCACGGCAGCCGCAGTCGAGACGCTGCTCTACAGTGATATGTCATCTGATGTATATCAATACTTGACCACCTGGAGCGCTTTTTTAGGCTTCGCGTTTTTTCTCGGTAATCTGCCGGATCTTAAGAGATCGGCACCATTCGACGCAGTTCATATTTCGCAGAAGCAGCCGAGATTTATCGAGGTTTTATTTACCTTCGTCATGATTCCGATCGTGCTAGCGCTCTCATTTGTTTTACTGTTGTGGGCACTTCGTATGCTGATCAGCAGATCATGGCCTGACTTCGCTCAGCTGGCATCAATATTTAGCGGCTATATCATTCTTGGTACCTGGCTGACGATCATGGTTGCAGACAGCGCACACGGCCTGGCAAAATTTTTCAGAAGAGCTTATCCAGTTCTTGCAATTATTTTTCTCGCCGTAGAGGCAGTAGCTATCTTCCGACAGATCGACCGTTTCGGTATTCGCGGCGGTGAATACGCTGCGGCCGTAGTATTGCTCTTCGGTATAAGCTCAGCCGTTTATTTTCTGATCAAGCCAATCAGGTTAAATCATCTCTCGGCCTGGACAGCAGCAGTTCTGATCCTGATCAGCGTACTGCCCCTGACCGGCTTCAGCGATGTGACGCTTAACTCACAGCTAAGTCGTCTGAATGAAGTTCTTGAGCGATATGGCATGCTGCAGGGTGACACGATCAAGCCTGCGGACAAAAATAATATACCGGCAAAAGAAGACCAGGTCCTGATTACGGAAGCGGTCAGCTATTTAACAGGTCTGGACCGTTATGAGGAGATGCCAACATGGTTCCCGCAGGAGGAACGCATTTATCAGGATTTCGCAAAAACCTTCGGATTTGAACAGCGTTGGGATTACCAGGACGAGGATATTTTCTCAACCTGAAGCGAGATCTGCCCTACTTCAGCTTCCTGAGTCAATTCAGCCACTTGCTCCTTCGTCTCGACAGCAGCAATTACTTGTTCGCCACGCTTTGCCAGTCCAAGAGCAACACCCTTC
>JAAYFZ010000297.1 GCA_012727965.1 Clostridiaceae bacterium | reverse complement strand
GATTTCACTGCGCGGCAATGGACGCGTACGTATATGTGGCTATGAGGGCCTATCGCGCAAAAACAGACATATCTTCATCATAGAAAGGCCGGTATAAAAAATGGCAGATCAGCAGCTCTATTCAGAAATAAAATCTATCCCCCGCGGCATATCAGAGGGTCAGGTCATGCTCGTGACCGGAGCGAATTCCGGAATGGGTCTGGCAACCTCGGCAGCGCTGGCCGCGGCAGGGGCAGAAGTAATCATGCTCTGCAGAAACGGTTCCAGAGGCAAGGCAGCCTATGATCAGGCTCGTTCCCTATCAGGCAGCGAAAAAATTCATCTGATGCTTGCAGATCTTAGTAATTTCGATTCTATAACAGCTTTTTGCAGAGCTTTCTGTGAGCGTTTTGATCGGCTGGATGCTCTTGTCAACAATGCTGGTGTTATCGTACTGGACAGGCAGCAGACAAAACAGGGTTTCGAGCTACAGTTCGGAGTTAATCATCTAGGACATTTTCTGCTGACACTGCAGCTTAGTCCGCTGCTTCTAGCTACGGATTCTTCCAGACTTGTGACAGTTTCCTCTGGAGCTCACAAGGTCGGACATATTCACTTCGATAATATTAATCTCAGTAAACACTATAATGTCATCCGTTCCTATGGACAGTCCAAGCTGGCTAATGTTCTATTCGTGCAGGAATTTACCAGCAGAATAGCTGGCAGAAACATCTCTGCAGCCAGCTGTCACCCCGGTGCGGTTGCCACACAGATGGGCATAGACAGACAGACTGGCTTCGGCCGCGGCCTCACCAGTCTGCTAAAACCCTTCTTCAGAACACCTTCAGAGGGAGCTGCCACTGCTGTCCAGCTGGCCCTTCATGGACCAGGTGCTGGAAACAACGGCAAATATTTCTATAATGGTCAGCCGGCACAAACCGGCAAAAGAGCTAATGATCCTGAAGCCGCACAGAGGCTCTGGCAGCTAAGTCTTGAGCTGACGGGACCCTGGCTGAGCGGGTTTAATATCGCTCCGGAACTATCAGCTCTCAGGTACCCAGAGAATAACCAGTGATCTGATCATTATGTCTTTTTTCAGCGGATTCAGTTCTCTGGCTGCAATGTCAGCTGCTGCCTGTTCCATAGCGGCGGAAAGAGCATCGGTGTCCTTGTTGAACTCGACCTCGAGATCAGTCAGCTGCTTGCTATAAGCTTCGACGGTTTCCTTAGATCTTGCAATATCACCTTGTTCTTTCAGAGCCCTGCTGGCTCCTCTTGCTGCGGTAGTAGCTTTGCCAACGGTAGTAGCACTGACAGCCTTCTTGCCCAGAAAAGCGCTAAGTATAGTTGCACCGAATGAGATAGCAGTTTGCATCCCTTGCGTTTTCGCCTGCTCCTTCTCACGCTGTACAGCCTGTTCAGCTTTTCGTATTCTCTCTTCAAGAGCTTGTGTTTTAGCGGCGTATTTTTTACGCAGATCATCAAGTTTGGCATCACGTTCTTCTCTGATTGCCTGCTGTACTCTGATCTGGAAATCTCTCTCGCTCTCCTCTGGTTCTGACAACAGCTTAAGTGCTTTGTTTTCGAAAAGCGCAAGAGGTTTATTGCGATAGAGCCAGTCAGTTAATTCACGTTTCCAGGCTGTATAGGTCTTGCTGAGCCTGGCTCTTTCCGGAAGCGGCAGAACTGAGGCACCGGCAGGCAACTGCTGATCGAGTTGGTCGAGATCGCCGTCCAGCTCCTGAGCCTGAGACCAGTCTATACCAAATACATCATCACGAATCGGCACGTAGAGAGCAGCCTGCTCACTGACATTCAGTCCGCTTTTTGTGTCTCTATAACCAATCTGCGCTATACCGAGCAGAGTCGGAGCATAGTTGGCTGATGGGTCTCCGGGCAAAACATATTGTCTGATATCTGATGGCAGCACAGGCAGCAGATCAGCGCTTGGCTGTGCACTTGCTGCAGGAGCAGGCTGAGCAGCAGGTGCTGACGCTGCCAACGGGATAGAAACCGGAGCAGCTGTCTGAACCGGCGGAGCAGTGTATTTTGCTGCAGAATTCATCGGAGCGAGCTGCTGCAGGTGATCTCTTGTCATCGGTCCGCGCAAATATGATAGACACCAACGTGTCCTGAACAGAGTTGGTTCGCGGTCATGAACATTGTTCATCAGGAAAACTCTCTTATCCAGACCAGAGAGCATTTTATCCATCTGTGCCCGATCGAATCCGGAGCCTTGGCTGGCCGCTGCACCTTCCAGGCCTTCAAGCACTCTTGCCTTATCTCTCTCTGTCTGTAGTCTGCCGAGAAACCAGGTACCGGTATTGGATAGACCTTTGTAATCGAGATCTGCCGGATTCTGAGTCGTCAGGACAACGCCGAGACCGTAAGCTCTCGCCTGCTTAAGCAAAGTGAGCAGCGGAGCTTTTGACGGTGGTTCAGCAACCGGCGGGAAGAATCCATAGATCTCATCCATATAGAGGATCGCGCGCAGACTGCTGGTACCGCTCTGGCGTCTGGTCCAGGTCAGCACCTGATTTAGCAAAATTGTAACGAAGAACATGCGCTCGCTGTCGCTGAGATGTGATATGGAGAAAATCGATATCTTCGGCTTGCCTTCCGGTGTATAGAGCAGCGAATCGATATTGAGCGGCTCGCCTTCTAGCCATGAGGCAAATTTGGGCGAGGCCAGCAGATTGTTGAGCTTCATAGCCAGCGCTTGTCTGTCTCTTGCCGGGTAGAAATCCTCGAGGTCAATAACACCGATCCTGCTAACAGGCGGCTTCTGAATTCTCATTATAAGTTCTGCTATATCCAGCGCCTGTCCTGATTGCCAGGCATTCATAAGAATATTTGAAACAAGAATATGTTCACGGCTCTGTACAGGATCAGCATCGATGCCAAGAAGCGAGAGCAGACCGGATACAGTACTGCTGATCTGCTCCAGCATCATCTCCTGATCTGCCGCCAGGTCAGAATCCTGCGGATTGAGCTGCTGAAGTACTGAGATCGGAGCCCCGGCTGTACTTCCGGGAGTATAAAGTGCGAAGTCAGTTTTATCGTGCATCATTTTGATTCTGCTGCCGTCCTGATCCCACTCGGCCAGTCCCTCACGCCAGAGCTTCGCCTGGTCGGCTGCAAACTCGGCTGCGGTCTTGCCGGCAGCGGATGCCTCGGCTTCATTGATCCAGGGCTGAAAATCAGCCGGTGCCAGCTCAGGGAAGCTCAGAAACAGATTAGGCATATCACCTTTTGGATCGATGATTATAGCTGGTATGCCATCGATCGCTGCCTCTTCGAGCAGTGACAAGCAGAGTCCGGTCTTGCCGCTGCCGGTCATACCAACACAGACTGCATGCGTCAGAAGATCCTTCGAATCATAAAGCATATAATTTTTAAGATCCTCTCTTTTTTGCGGATCATATTCTCTGCCGAGATAAAAAGCACCTAATTTTTCAAAAGCATCCATTTCATCTACTTCCTTTCAGCCGTCTTTTACAATTATTTTAACAGACTTGACTGTTAATCGCACTACAAGGTATGTTTCTGGTAATTGTTGATTTATCACTTCATATCATGCTGTTTTGTATGATAAAATTATCGTTGAATTGTTTATCAAGGGGGAAGCTGGATGCGACTGCATATTGAAGGACTTAAGAAAACATACAAGGAAAAATCCGTGCTCAAGGGTATCGACTATACATTCGAACAGGGCCGGATCTACGGACTGCTCGGACGAAATGGCGCCGGTAAAACAACTCTGTTCAACTGCCTGGCCCGTTATCTTGATTTTGAGAATGGCCGCATCGGCATTGATCATGATGACTCTTCAGCGGATGCTGCCTCGTTTTTCGCAGCAGGCGGCAATATGGATTATAACGAGAGCGATATCGGTTTTGTTTTCACCCAGCCTCACTTGCCGGAATTTCTGACCGGACGTGAATTTATAAAATTTTTCATCGAAATCAATGGAGATAAGGTTAAAAACCCCCTGGAGATTGACGAGTACTTCAAGCTGGTGGCCTTCGACCCTGAAGATGGCGATCGTCTGATCAAGAGCTACTCTCATGGAATGATGAATAAACTGCAGATGCTAGTCTCGCTGTTTATCCTGAAACCACCGGTAATCCTGCTGGATGAGCCTCTGACTTCTTTTGACGTTGTGGCAGCGCTTGAGGTCAGAAACATGATCAAGGCAATCAAAAACGATCATATTATCATCTTCTCGACACATATACTTCAGCTGGCACAGGATCTATGTGATGAGATCATTGTGCTTCATGACGGTGTGCTGCGCCATATTCCTCAGGAGAAGATCCACTCGCCTGAGTTTGAATCAGATATTATCCAGCTGCTGCAGGAAAAATCTGAAGATGCAGCAGTCTTAGACGCGGTAATAACTGAAGATACTGACAGCAACGAAGCTGATAGCGGCGAGGATAAAAAACACCCTGCCCGCACGACTGCTTCGGCAGCAGCGTATCAGCGCGTCGAGGAGGACTGACAGCAGCTATGGAAACAACAAATAAATTTACCAATCTGCAGCGCAGCAGATTGGCGATGCTCATAACAGCCAGACGCGTATCTATCACGGTCACAATCAACAAACTGATTAATTTTTGTCAGAAGATACCTCTAATCGGACGCAAGGTACCGGATTCGCTCTATGGCGGCAATGACACCAAAACAGTTATCACCATCCTGGCAAATATATTTCGGCTCAGTAAGAGACTGATGCTGAAGGCTATATATATAGGCTTCATTATTGTGCTCAGCTTCATCGCGCTTGATGTTGGCGGCCAGGAAAACCCGCCATTTGATATAGATGCGATCATGACCTTTTTCTTCTTCCTTAGCTTCCTGGCGGCTCCAATTGCCTTCGGCAAATCACTTAATCTCGATGTCGGCACTGATCTGTTGCTGATCGATAAGCTGCGCGCCGATGCTCATGCCTATATTCCGGCACGTATCTATGAACGAAAAGTAATCGACCTGGGCGCGACATTGCCTTTTGCCATTATATTGTCTCTGCATGAGAGTTATTCATTGCTGCAGGCACTGGCAATACTGCCGCTGATGATCGCAGTCAAGATCGCGTTCGAATCAGTTTTTCTCGTTAACTTCGCGCTTTTCAGACGCTGGTCAAAGAACGCCTATAAAATCTTATCCTATATCTATGTTTTTGGCGGACTTGCTCTCTGCTTCGTGCCTTTTATCATGGTCGCGCTCGGCACATATTTCCCGTTCAAGCAGGTCGTTTTCCACCCCTTGTTTGTTATCGGCGTCTTATTGGCCGCTGTCGGTTCTGCCTTATACATCCACCGATATAAGCATTATCGTGAGCTGGCCTGGGGAACTGTAGTCAATTACAATCTGGCAATGGAAAAGGTCAAACCAAATCAGAAAAAGCAGCTGTTCGGTAACTCAGACAAGTGGAATGAGAAGATGACGGATAGTGATATGCATTCAGACCGCTTCGCCGGACTTAGTGGTTACGCATATTTCAACAAGATTTTCTTCTTCCGCCATCGCAAGTTCTTCCGCAAGAAGATCATGATCAGAGCGATCATTGTAGGCACCGCTTTGATTACGCTTACAGCTTATCTGATTTTTGCAGGTGATAGTGAAGACCCGGAAACAAGTACCAGCAGGATCCTGCCGATATGTTTCTTCTTCGCTTATATGTTGTCGCTGGGAAGGGCTGCCACGGGAGCAATGTTTGCCAACTGTGATGCCTCGATGCTGACCTATCCATTCTACCGGACGCCTTCTGTAGTTATCCAAAATTTCTATCTGAGGCTCAAGAAAATACTGCAGTTCAATGCTCCTGCATTCACTCTGCTCGGACTATTTGCCATAACCGGAGATATTCTCTTCCCCTTCTACGTGACAAGAGATATATCGGCAGTTGATTGGATGATGATACCGCCATATGTCGTGACAATGGTCATGATCTGGTTGTTCTTCTCATTCCATGATCTATTCATTTATTACATTATTCAGCCTTATACTTCCGAACTCGGCACCAAGAGCAAGCTCTTCTCTTTCATTCAGTTCGGTGTTTATTTTCTCTCATATATGAATGTCATGCTTAATGAAGTCAATATCTACATTTATATGGCAATTATTATCAGTTTCACTTTTGTTTATGTGGCTGCCGGACTGCTCAGCATCAATAAATTCTGCTGGAAAACATTCAAACTTAAATAAGTTATCAATTTCCAAGTACACTTACGGCATCGGCAATGGTCTTCTCATAGGCCTCCATGCCGTATTTGTCGACCTGCGACTTATCCTTCGGTCCATGTGTAAGGCAGCCGGCACCACCGATACAGCCGCCACTGCAGGCCATGCCTTCTATGAAGTTACCGTCAGCTCTGCCTTTTGACGCTTTGAGCAGGGCGATGCGGCAGGCATCTATACCATCACAGACCACGGGCTTGATATCGAAATCAAGCTGCTGCTCTTCTGCGGCCTGTATTACTGCATCGCTGAGGCCGCCGCTGCGGGCGAATATCCTGCCATAGAAGGAAGCGTTGTCGAGGACATCCTCCTCAAGACTGCAGATATCGATATCAGCCCCGTCAAACAAGGCCTGCAGCTCTTCGAAGGTCATGACGCTGTCGACCCAGGGGCTTACCAGCTGCTGCTGAAGCTCCATTTTCTTAGCCGTGCAGGGTCCGATGAATACAACCCTGGCATTGTGTGAAGTCTGTTTGATAGAGCGCGCGATTTCAGCCATCGGCGAGAGATTATGCGATATACTGTCTGCCAGCTGTGGAAATTCGCTCCTGACATAGGATACAAAGGATGGGCAGCAAGAGCTCGTCAAGAAGCCTTTTTCCGCAAGTTCTCTGCTCTCCTTCCAGGCTGTCATGTCTGCGCCGAGCGCTGCCTCGACCACATGGAAGAAGCCAAGCTTTTTGATGCCGCTGATGACCTGTCCCAGGCGGGCATAGGTAAACTGACTCGAGATCGAGGGCGCGACAACTGCATAAACACGTTGATCGGAAGTTTGCTTGCTCTTAAGCAACTCAATCACATCAAGAATATATGACTTGTCCATGATCGCACCGAAGGGACACTGATAGACGCAGGCACCGCAAGCTGTACATTTATCATTGTTGATCGAGGCGGTCTTATCTTCACTCATAGAAATGGCACCGATATGGCAGGCCTTCTCACATGGTCGCTTAATATTGGCAATCGCGCTGAAAGGGCAAACCTGAGCACATTTTCCACACTCTATGCATTTCGTTTTGTCGATATGAGCCTTCTGGTCCTGATCGAAGCTGATTGCATCGCGCGGGCAGACATCCTGACAACGATGAGCAATGCAACCGCGGCAGGCCTGACTTACTTCATAGCCGCCAACCGGACACTCATCACAGGCAATATCGATGACCTCGATCACATTTCTATTTCTGCGATCACCACCCATCGCCAGTCTGACCCTTTCGGCAAGAATCGCACGTTCCTTGTAGACACAACAACGCATTGAAGGGTCTTTGCCAGGTACGATGGTTTTGGGAATCTCACTGACTGCACTCAGCAGATCACCGGCAAAAGCATGCCTGGCGACTTCGCGTAAAACCTTATATTTTAGATGCTGTACCTGTGTATCGAATTTACGCATGGCTGGAGCCTCCTTTTGCCGGAATATTCCGAAAATTATCTGAATCTTCTTAGAAATAACTAAGCTTGATGTTTTTTCCCATTTGTCGCAGGCAGGCAGCCAGCTCGTCGACCAAGCGCATTTTAATGCTGAAGCTGATCGGCAGATCAGGGTTCTGATGGGCAGGATTGACAGCCTTGCCGACATAGAAATTTATATCTGTAGCTTCTTCGAACAGCAGCCGCGCGATCTGCGAAGCACCGTCCTTCTTGAATGACCATTCAGTATAGGCCTCATT
>JAAYFZ010000296.1 GCA_012727965.1 Clostridiaceae bacterium | reverse complement strand
GCTTTTCTTATTCATTTCAGCACCTCCTTGACACGGGCAGCGATTTCTTCACCGCTGAGCTGTCGTCCATCATACTTCAAAATATGATGCTGACAGGTTATTCCGGTTTGTTCTCTGATCAACGAAGCAAGCTGTCCTGTCGCGTTTTGCTCAACATCGATTAAAATCTCGGCTCTGTCAGCCAATTTATGCAGCATCTCCTGCGGCAGCGGCCAAACATCGCCAAAAACAATTGCAGCGAAGCGCTTATCGCCGCTCTCGTTCAGTATTTGTACTGCTTCACGCAGCGGACCAGAGAGAGAGCCCCAGCCGATCAGGCCGACCTTCGGCCGATCACTACCCTGCCATTCCGGTTCGAGCATGAGCTGACGAATTAATTCGAATTTGCGCATGCGCTTATCCATCTGTTGAACCCTGACCTCAGCGGATTCTGTGATTCTTCCTTCCTCATCATGCTCATCACTATCGGCGGCAACAAGCCCAAATTTACTGCCCGGATAGAGTCTTGCCGAAATACCTTCATCCGTGACAAGATATCTCTTATAAGCATGCTTCGGTTCGGAACCCATTTCTTCAAAATAAGTATTATCGAGCATTTCTGCCAGAGTAGCATGGCCGACAAAAGGATCGAGAGGATCGATTTGATAAGGCCTGACTGTAGATGATGAATCAGCCAGATACTGATCACTTAGCAAAATAACCGGTATCTGGAATTGTTCCGCCAGCTTGAAGGCACGAATTGTCTGGTAGAAGGCATCCTTATGATTTCTTAGCGCAATAACAATGCGCGGGAACTCGCCCTGAGCAGCGTTGATGACAAATTTCAGGTCACTCTGTTCAGTCCTCGTCGGCAAACCTGTCGCCGGACCAGGCCTCTGTACATCGATCACGACTACCGGTATTTCAGCAATACCAGCTAGACCCAGTGCCTCGACCTTCAAACAGAAACCACCACCGGATGTGCCGGTCATTGCTCTGACACCGGCATATGAAGCTCCGATAGCCATATTCATACCAGCGATCTCATCTTCTGCTTGCTCGACTACTACACCACAAGCCTCAGCATGTGAAGCAATAAACTCCATAACACCTGTCGAAGGTGACATCGGATAAGCTGAATAGAAACGCAACCCGGCAGCAAGGGCACCAAGACCCACCGCCTTATTGCCGGAAATAAGCATCCAATCCTGATAATCGCCCGGCTCGCTATCATAATGAGGTGAAACCTCGCCGTAGCCGGCTTCGATTGCCTTGATATTGATATCGACATACTGTTCTTTTACGAACTCCTTCATCGCTGCCTCAGCCTGAGCATGATCAAGCTCAAGACCAAACAGTCGCAGCAAGGCACCAGTCGCGATGCTTCCGGCAACTCGCGGATTGCCGAGTTCTTTTGCCAGTGCCTGCATATCGATCTTGATCATCCGCTCATCCGAAGCCGCAATTGATTCATCACAGAGAATGAACCCTTGTTCAGTCAGTCTATCCTTGTGAAGCTCAACTGTTTCTTCATTGAGCGCGACTATACCATCAAGCTGCTCGCTATGCGATGTGATTTTCTCATTAGCAAATCGTATTAAAATGAAATTGTGGCCGCCGCGAACGCGCGACATAAAATCACGAACAGTGAAAACGAAATACCCTGCCTGCTTCAGCAGTTTTTCAAAAACCGCTGCCGTGGTATCTATCCCCTGTCCAGCGGCACCGCCGATCAACAGATTCCTTGGCATAAGACTATCCTCCTATCGTAACTTGAAATCAGAGTGTCAGGTCCTTGATTAAAATATGCTGTTCTGTAATATTGATTATACACTATAGCGCCAGAGAGAGCGAAAAATAGACGATGGAAGCATCAATAACATCAACACTGAATGCACTTGTTACTTGCGAATTTTTATTAACAATTTAACTGGATTTGTGCCATTATTAATGTTCCCGGCGTTACTAACCCTATAGCATCGATAAGTGTAATATTGAACTGACCAATATGTAGTAACTTTTTCGTCATATTGGCAGATAAACATATTGGCAAAAGTCACTTACTTACGGTTGTATAATAGTAATATACAAAATTGTTGACCATACAAGCCTCTTTGGCGGACGAAAATCGATTGATAGATAGACTGCGATCTTAACAGTGATCACAGCAGGAAAGCAGGGATAAAATGTCACAAATTTCAGAAAACAGGCGCAAGCGCAAAATCAGGAGAATCATTGGCTTCTCCCTGACAGGCGTGATCCTCCTTGCAGCTATCATTTTCTGGCTGACTAGGGAGGAACCACCACCGACTGTTAGAGTCGGCAGTCTCTATACAGGCGATATAGCCAGCGTTATGATGGTCTCTGCTCAGATCCAGCCCGGTTCTGTACAGGAAGATACGCCTTCGCAGTATCAGCGTGTCATCAATGTAAATGTCAGTGTTGGTGATCAAGTCAACAAAGGCGATGTTTTGCTTACGCTCGATCAGAGCGAGCTGCGTGAGCAATATGAACAGGCTCAAGAAGCCCGCCAGCAGGTCGAAGCTTCAATCGCACAGTCTGATGCGGCAGCCGCGGCTCAAGCGGCTGCGCTGAAGGCTCAGGAGGATGCGGCAAAAGAGCAGGCAAGACTGGCTCAGGATGCTCAACAGGAATTCAGCAGACAGACGGCAGCACTTGCATCCAGTCTCTCAGAGACAACTGCTGAGCTGGTAAAACTGACTAGCATACAGCCATCTGTCATTGAGCTTGACCCTGAACTTAGCGCAAGACTTCTTGCTGATTTGTCAGATTTCGATCCACAAGCTCCAGACTCGCAGGAACAACTTACGACCGCGATAGCAATGCTCCAGGAGAATATAGCCTTGTCGGAGAATCCGGAATACACTCAGCAGCTGACTGCGCTTGAGGCAGAGCTGCAGAAGCTATCTGGTATAACCGGTTCACTGCTAGGCGCACTCAATACAGCCAATTCTTTTAGCACCGGTCTCAGCACAGATTTGACCAGTCAGCTCACAAACCAGCTCTCAGATCAACTAGCTGATCAACTTGGTGGCTTAGGTGGCCTCGGAGGTATTGGCAGCTCACTGGAATCGGCATTGGCGCAAGCATTGGCCTATGAACAAGCGGCAGAAAAGAGCCTGGCTGATTCAGTTGAAGAGCTTCGAGCCTCTTCATCCGGACTAGTTGCTCAGATAAACGTCAGTCCTGGCGACCATATAGGCAGCTCTTCTCTTGCAGCTGTTGATCCATCAAGTTTGGCAGCAGGGGGTATGGATCTGTCAGCACTGCTTGGCAGCGGCACCTCAATACCTGGCACTGTATCTACTCAACCAGCTGTTGTAATTTATGACAATACCCGGCCAAAAGCAGTCTTCCAGGCCAGCCAGTTTGATTCAAAGAGGATCGAGAAAGGTATGCCGGTCGAGTTCGACTATGATGGTCAGTTTTTTAGCGGCAGTATCAGCTTCATCGCACCGTATGCCACCGGCAGCCAATTTGGCAGTTCTATCGGCGGTGTCGGCGGCGCAGGCTCTGCCTTATCTGCTGAGCTTAGCGGTCTCAGCGGAATTAGTGATCTGTCAGGCGAACCCACACTATTAGTTGAAATGGAGATTAATGGCAGTGGTCTCGACCAGCTGATCCCCGGCTTCAAGATAGATGCCAGCATCCAGACCGACTCTGCTGAAGATGTGCTCATACTTCCAGCAGAAGCAATGCGCCGAGAAATAGACACTTGGTACGTCTACGTAGTCGATCAAGACAACAAACTTGTTCGCAAGGAGTTTACAGCTGGCATACAAGCGGAGATGACGGTACAGGTAATTGATGGCTTGAGCATCGACGATAGAGTCGTACTTAATCCTTCAAATCAGCTGACAGACGGCATGTTGGTCGAAATCAATAATGATCAGACCGACAGCTGAGGTAAGGAAATGGATAATTTCGAAAAATCCGACAGCAACATCGTAATAAATATGCGGGATGTCTGGAAAACATATCAGACCGGCGAGGTCTCGCTTACGGCGCTCAAAGGCATCGATCTGCAAGTGCAAAAAGGAGAGTTCACTGCAATCATGGGCCCTTCAGGTTCAGGCAAATCAACACTGATGAATGTCATCGGCTGTCTGGATCAGAAGGACCAGGGAAGCTATGAGCTTAATGGAATTGCCATCAATGAACTTGATGCCAATGAACTTGCCCGAATACGCAATGAAGAGATCGGTTTCGTATTTCAGTCATTTAATCTACTTGCCAAGCTAAATTTGCGCGAAAATGTTGAACTACCGATGATCTATGCCGGCATCAGCCGTAAAGAACGCAGCCAAAGAGCAATGGAAGCACTGCGATCAGTCGGTCTTGCAGACTGGGCCAGACATAAGCCAAATGAAGTATCCGGCGGGCAAAAACAGCGCGCAGCCATCGCCAGAGCAATCGTGCTCAAGCCAGCACTTATCATGGCAGATGAGCCCACAGGCAATCTCGACAGCAAATCATCTCATGAAATCATGCAGCTGTTCCGGGAACTAAATGAGGCAGGAACAACAATAATACTAATCACACATGAAGCAGACATAGCGGAATATGCCAGACGTATCATCCATTTCTCAGATGCCCGCATAGCCAGAGAGGAGGATAAGACTAATGTTCTTTGAAAGCATAAAAATGGCAGTCAGCAGCCTTCTCAATAACAAAATGCGGGCACTTCTGACCATGTTGGGAATAATTGTCGGCATCGCATCTGTCATCGCGATCGTATCTCTAGGTGAAGGTGGAAAAGATGAGATCCTCGGCCAGTTTGAGCAGATCGGAGCTTCCTCCTTCCTGGTTCAAGTACGCCAAAATCAGGCTCAGGTCGGCGACTATATAACGCAGGACGATATCGAAGCTATCCGTACAAGCTTAGACTCAGTAAGACTAGCCACAGCATCATCTCAGACAGTCGGACGGGCGCAAACAGAACTCGGAAACAGTTTTGTTTTCTTAAATGCTATCGATGCTGACTATACTTTCTTCCAACCCATCGAAATAATCCATGGCAGGTCTTTTACCGATATAGAGTACTCTGACAACTTCCCGGTTATCATAATAGACCTGATTACAGCTGAGAGTCTCTTCGGCCGGGAAAACGCAGTTGGCGAGGAATTATTACTCGAAAATAACAGCCGTCAAATCCGGGCAAAAGTCATCGGCATCAGTGAGTCCGCTAATTCCCAGTTTGCCGGATTAGCAAGTAATTTCGGCGACGAAGATTCTGAATTCGGGCGGATGCCTGGTTTTGTATACGCACCATGGAGATCGATTGATATGCTGGTTTCAGAAGGGGATCAATTATCCTCTATTCTAGTCATGGCCAGTGAGCCTGAGCGCGTTGACGAAGCAGCCGACGCTGTCACAAGGCTGCTCTCTATGCGGCGTGGCAACACCGAACGCAATGTCTATCGCACACAGAACCTGGCTTCTGTACTGGATCAGATCAATAATATCGTCAATATCATGACTATCTTTATCAGTGCGGTCGCTGCGATCTCGCTTCTGGTCGGCGGTATCGGCGTCATGAATATCATGCTGGTATCAGTAACTGAGCGCACGCGCGAAATAGGCATTCGCAAGGC
>JAAYFZ010000295.1 GCA_012727965.1 Clostridiaceae bacterium | reverse complement strand
ATACCAAAAACTATCTTAATTATAGCACAGCTGAACACAATGCTTGCCGCAGGACTAAGAATATGTAAAAATTAACTGAAACCAAAAAAACAGTTTAAGGAGAGCAGCTTAGTATTGAGATGGCTGCAATAGTTAATAATGGCAAAAGAGAATTATAAAGAAGAAAATGCATTTGTTGCAGGCAGCGACGAATCTGGGTTATGTATAGCACTCTGGCAAAACCAGACATATGAGTTCAACATTGATGGGATAAGTGTTCAAGTAGTTCAGACAGCTGATGTCAGCCAGTCTGGCCTAAATAAACTTGAACTCTTGTTCAAAAATGAGAGTCCTGCCAGATTCAGTCTGGAAATACTAATACCAGAGAACACTGTAAATGCCTGCGTAATGCTAAACGGCCAGGTCCTTATCATGCCGATGGCCGCCGACTGGCCAGAGAAACTGATGCCACTTGAGCTTTCAGCCTGCCAACAGAAGGGTGAAGCAGTCAGCACACTGAGAGCCGGCGAGTTTCAGAAAATAAATTTTCGCTGGCAAAAAGGTGATAAGCTTTCTATCTACTGCGTGTAGATGGTTAATGACAATAAATCGCACCAATCAAAAAGGCTGCCATCAGGCAGCCTTTTGTCATTTCTCATCTATTGCGTTGTGTAGACCTTTTTTTATTCCGCCTTCTATTATGAAAGCTACATTATTGATTCTTCGTGTCAAAATATCAATGCGGTTTCTCTCGTCTCTTACTGCCGTCGCACTGCTCTGACTTAGTTCAAACAAGTTAGCCAAGTATTCTGATGAATCGAAGGCTGTACCGGTTATTACACCATTTGTCGCGGCAAACGCGGGATTGCTGCTCTCCTTTATGTTTTCAATCTTATCAGTATCGTAGTCGTAGCTCTGGAAGAAAACGATCGGAATACCCAACTGATCAAATGGAGTATGATCTGACTCGCTTCGTGCCCATTCGCGGTAGATAGCTGTTTGACCACGCTCAGCATCTCCCCACGGCACTCTGATACCTGACTGATTAGTATAAAGAGCAAACAGGTTATTGGTATAAAGTTCATTTTCATAATAGACATCGGTCGCTTCGTATAACTTGCGACGTTTCTCGTACGATTTTTGGTCTTCACCAAGCACAGAATTCTGGCCTGAATGAGCATAAACCTTATCACCGGCGTAGATGCCTTCAACATTATACATGACATCAATACTATCTATCTCTTCTTGTTCAAGCGATGCCGCAAAAGCCCGCGAACCTGCGAAACCATCACACCCTGCGCCAAAAGCAACGATCACTATGTTATAGCCTGGCTTCGAATTTGCGAGCTGCTTGGCAACAGTCAACAGAACTGCAACCCCCGAAGCATTGTTATGAATACCATCAAATAAATCAAGTGTGGGCATTGGCAACTCAATTTCAGTATACAGAGTCTCAGGCTCAGTCTCTTCAGTCTCGCCCTCTTCAGTAGCTTCTGTTTCAGCTTCTGTCTCAGTTACCGTCGTCTCTTCGAGCTGTTCCCGCTCGAGTCGGGCAGCCTCTGCCTGTTCAGCAGTCACTGAGACATCGTAATGAGAACCTATAACAACCGTTTTGCGTACTTGCGAAGTCGTGCCGCCCTCTTCACCGATCGTGAAACCTGCACCGGGAATGCGGACAATAATATTCTGCGAGCTGATGATATCACTATCAGCACCAATATAGGTAAAAGCCTGAACCTCCGGTTCATAGCCTAAATCGGAAAAAGCCTGTTCAATTGCATCGGCTGCTTGTTTTTCCTGTCTTGAGCCTGGTGAGCGATAAGGCCAGTTGCTGGCTAGATCATATGCAAAATCACTGCCATACTCACCGTAATTAGCAGGCTTAGACACTTCTGTAGGTGCTTCATCGTTGCAGCCCGTCATCGCTATAATCAAAGCAGCAACAAATATCAGCGTCAAAAAACGTGCTGCCCATGTACGGCCCCGGCAAAAATGATTGCCAGAAGCACATATTTTTTCACTTTTCAATCTCATGCAGCTGACCTCCGGATCAGTTCCATCTTGTTAACATATTCATATGACCAGCAAATGCCAGTCAACCGATATTTTATTTTACTTATTCTCTATCACTGTGATCATTTTCGCAAGAACCTTCTCATAATCTTCAGACTCAATTGACTCAATTTGAATCTGACCAGGGGCCTGGACCTTGATGAAGCGATACTGATGACCGTGCAGCTGACATATCTTGGCAGCTCTGCGTACAAGTGTTTCAGAAGTGACACCTTCAATAGTTACAGGCAATTTGTATTTTTCGAGCAGGTCAGTCAGTCTCTCAGAAGGAGATGATGCGAGCATTCCAAGCGCTACAGATTCACCATGCGAATATTTCAGGAAGCGGAAATGACCCTGGATAGCATCACTGAAAGGTTGACCAAAGGACAGGAAGAACGGATCTCTGGTCATAAGCTCAAGCTTACAGTTGATTGAAGTTGTGATCAGCTCAGAAATATCCTGTTCTGTTGCCTCGAGCATTTTGATCAGCTCCGGATTTCTCAGGTATCCGTACTGGATCATACGGACATAACCATTTGCCATCTGCTTCTCAGTTAGTGTGCCCAGAAGATCCGGATCGATAATTACGCCTTGCGGGCAGGCATCTATTTTGATCATATCCTTGCTGCTGCGAAAATTCAGACGGCAGGATGTGCTGACAGATGAATCAATCATAGCAAGCAGCGTAGTAGGTATCTGCCAGTAGCCTACTCCTCCCAGATATGTCGAAGCTGCAAAAGCGGCGATATCAAGAACACTGCCACCACCGAAGGCAATGATGGTATCCTCCGATGTGAATGTCAGATCATTGAGATGATCATAGACATTAAGAACTGATTCCAGATTTTTGCCAGCTTCAGAACCATCTACTGTAATCACATGAAAAGCTACGCCTCTGGCCTCGAACTGAGAACGCAAAGCAGGCAGATGCAGTGCGAAAACCTCTCTGTCAGTAACCGCAGCAACTCTGCCTGTTTTCAATATATCAGGTATATAGTCAAAAATATTGTTTAAGGCACCGCGTGCCACCCATACAGGATATTTTATTTCAGGTACATGACCGTTTACTAGCATTAAAAAATCCTCACATTCTACATTCGTCTAATATTACCACGCACAAGGCGCAGATTCAAATGAAGTACATGGGATTATCTTCACTTCCGCTCTGCCATTCGGCGATAAGCTGTGCCAGATTGAGGTCCTGCATTTCCTGCTCAAGTTTTAAGTTCAACGGCTGCCAAAGCGTTTCATAAAGGCAGCGTCTGAGGGGGGTTGGATCGGCCTCTGCGATTGGCTCATCGACAAGCAGCAGGTCGCCTTCAAGCTGCTTGATAACATCAGATATGATAATTTCATTAGCTGGCATTGCCAATAAGTATCCGCCCTGAGCACCCTTGACACTGCGTACGAAACCGGCTTTTCTCAAGGAAGCAAACTCTTGCTCCAGATATTTAAGCGACAGTTTCTGTCTCTCAGCAATCTGACTTAGGGGTATCGGTGCATTTCCACCTTCCAATGCCAGATCAGCCAGAGCTCTGAGGCCGTATCTGCATTTTGTCGACATCTTCATCTGAAAACCTCCACGGCACTCATATCACAAAATCAACGGCTTGATCATAGCCGTTTCTCCGATAAGAAGAAGCAAGTTCGGCCAAAGTCTTACCATTTACTTCTCTTGTTATAACACTATCAATGTGTTTCCAAACAGACTGCGTCAGACATAAATCCTGGTCAGCACAGCTGCCAGCTGTCGGATCAGTACATCTGACAGGTGCCAGAGACCCCTCAGAAGCACGCAGAATATCACCAGCTGTTATACTCTCAGGAGCTGCCGCCAGCTGATATCCGCCTTTGTTCCCACGATTACTCTTAACCAGTCTAGCTTTCTTAAGCAGTGCGAATATCTGCTCAAGATAACTATCAGACAACCCTGTCCACTCGCCGATCTGGCGGATACTGATTTTCTCGTCAGTACCCGCCAGTGCTAGAGCCAGCATCGCTTCAAGTGCATATTGACCTTTTGTTGATATACGCAAGCTGCTTTACCTCCAATATCTGCTTCCTTTTTAAGGCAGCTACAATTATATCATATGCCTATAATATAGTATTTAGAGCCTGATCAAGATCATTTCTAAGATCTTCATAGTCCTCTAGTCCGACTGACAATCTAATCAAATCCTGACTGATGCCGCTTGCTTGCAGTGCAGTCTCTGACAACTGTGAATGAGTGGTACTGGCGGGATGGATAACCAGCGATTTCGCATCAGCAACATTTGCCAGATCAGAGAATATTTCCAAACCGTCAATAACCTTCATCGCTTCCTCACGACCGCCTTTGATACCAAATGTAAAGATTGCGCCGGGGCCTTTTGGAAAATATTTTTCAGACAACTTATTGTATCTGCTGCTCTTAAGTCCTGCATATTCAACCCAAGCGACCGCCGGATGCTGCTCAAGCCACTTAGCCAGTTTAGAAGCATTCTCAACATGTCTCTGTACTCTTAGTGGCAAAGTTTCAAGTCCCTGAAGCAATAACCAAGCATTGAACGGACTAATTGCAGCACCTGTGTCTCTTAACAGGGCTACTCTCATTCTTGT
>JAAYFZ010000294.1 GCA_012727965.1 Clostridiaceae bacterium | reverse complement strand
GTCGATGCCTTCCATTCGAATTAGTTCACTCATGAATACAATCACCTCGATTCATTTTTCATTCTAAAGACTTTACGAAAAGTGATACATTGAATATCTGACTTTTGATGGGTAAATTTTCATTGTGAAGACATAGTTTGTACACAAATACTAACAGAATAGCAAATAAGGGTCAATCTATTTGTGAAACATTTACAAACAGATTGACCCTTTTTAACTTGTTTACGCAAAATTACACGCGAAACGTTTTATTCTACAAGAGGGAAAACAAGCTTCTGATTTTCGGGTGCATACATGTTTTCGCGATTAATCAGCACAGAATCTGTATAAATCAAGGGTTCAGCCTTGCTTGTCTGTAATAGTCCTACAGCCTGTTGTACACCGAAATATCCCATAGCATATGGATTTTGAATAACAGTTGCCTCGAGGGTGCCACGATCCAGATGGAGCACTTCTTCCGGCGTGAGATCTACGCCAAATAATCTGATCTTGTCGGCTGTGTTTGATTGCTGCAGATCCAGGATAGCGCGGCCGGCGCCGATCGTTGAGTGAGCGTTCAAACCTACAACGATGTTGATCTCCGGATCTTCAGCTACATAATCAAGCACCAGCTCTCTTGCCAAGGATTCCTGAGAATTGCTAAAAACTATGTCCGCTATTTCAATACTGCTATATGCACTGACCGCATCAAGGAACCCTTGTTGCCTGGCTTCGGCAGTACTTGTGCCAGCTACGAAGTTGATCAGAAGAACCTTACCGCGCCCGCCGACGGCCTCAGCCATCGCATTGCCGATCTTCGCCCCAACGGCAATATTATCAGTTTCGATTACAGAGCTTACTCCTGTGGCATCTACTCCTGAATCAATCGTGATAACAGGGATGCCGGAATCAATCGCCTTCTTCACAGCATCTGCCAGCTTATAATAATCTGCTGCCGCCAATAGAATTGCATCTGGTTTGCGTTCAATCAACTGTTCGAGCATTTCGATCTGTTCATCAATTTCATTTTCCTTTTCCGGGCCATAGAAGCTGATGGTGGCATTAAATTCTTTGCTGGCGGCTTCTGCACCTGTTCGAACCGTCTGGAAAAAATCAGATTCTCTGGTTTTTACCAATACAGCTATATCCCAGGGTGTATTCTGTCGGGCAGTACAGCCGACTGATACTATCGCCGGAAGCAGGATGATCAATACAGCCAAAAAACAAAGTATCTTTTTCATCGGGGAGCGGATAGTCTTGTCCATTCTATATAACTTCATTTTCACTCTGTATCACCCCCGGTCGTTTTTGGCAGCCAGACATCTACAGTTGTTCCCACTTCAAGCTCAGACTTAATTTCCAGTCCATACTGTTTACCGAAATAGAGCTGGATTCGCTGATGTACATTTTTCACACCGATACCGGAGCTGCGGCTGGGATTTATTTCGAAAATCTTCGCAAGAACATCTGGAGTCATACCCAGGCCATTGTCACTTACGCGCATCAGAACACTATCGCCATGATCTCTGACTTCGACTTTTATAAGTCCATGATCGACGGATTTTTCAATACCG
>JAAYFZ010000293.1 GCA_012727965.1 Clostridiaceae bacterium | reverse complement strand
TAACGAAATATATAGATGAAAACATTAAGCTCATACCTTCATCTGAAATTGTTATACGAGATTATGTAGATAATGTAAAATCAATCAGTTCAGACTATAAACTGGCTATTCCAGGCAGCAAAACAGGGAAGGACATTATTGAGAAAACTGTGGAAGTTGATGCTTTCAAAATATCCAGGGTTCTTGTTACAAATGAATTGTATGATTTCGTTCATGGGAGAAATTGCGACCTATCTGACAAGGAAAAACCAGTAACTGATGTCAGCTGGTACAATGCAATAGATTTTTGTAATCTTCTATCAGACAAGATAGGGCTTGAAAAATATTATGCTATTGACGGCAAGTCTGTTGAGAGAAATTTGAGTTCAAAAGGCTTCAGACTGCCTACAGACGAAGAGTGGCAATTGGCCGCTCAGGCAGGAGTGCAAAAATACCGGTACGGTAATATTGATGACATTTGCTGGTATGAAAATAACTCCGAAGGTAGCAAGCAGGATGTGGCTCAAAAAGAAGAAAACAGCTTCGGCTTATTCGATATGCTTGGTAATGTATGGGAATGGTGCTGGGATATATACGACGTAGAGAGATATGGAGATTATCGAGTTTTTAGAGGCGGCAGCTGGGCCAGTGATGAGAGATCCTGCGGATCAACTGTAAGGCGCAAGAGTATGCCTGATCTAAGAATAGACGATCTAGGATTCCGGATAGCTCAAAACGTCTGATCGACCAAAATCAGTCTACATTTCATCGTCTGCCACAAGGTAATGAGTCAGATCCTCATTCACCTCATACTCAAAAATTGGCTTCCCTTGTTCCGGCTCGAGCTGTAAGCGGTATCTTAGATAATCGGCAAGTGCCTGATTACAGCAATAGACATAGCAGCCCTTCATCCCTCTGGTCATAAGAGTGCGATAGGTGTTTTTGATGATTTCGTCAGCTAGCGCCTCAGCAGTCTGCCGGTCCTTTTTCATCATGCCCTTTATGCCCTTGAGCGATTGATCAGTCTTCGCACGCATGGTGTGATCTGTGACGATCAAACCATTTTCACAGCGCATATCTAGGCCGATAATCACGCCGACATAGTCAAACTCGAGACCTTGCGATGTATGAATACAGCCGACTTGATCCACTGATTCAGGATCGATCGCCCAGGTTGAGGTATTGTCTAGATTCCAGCTCATCCTGAAATTGTGACCCAGAATCTCTATATCGGCGTGTTCGGGATCATCGCGCTTTTCCTTATCCCAATTCCAGCAATAACCGGCCAGAAGCCTTGCCTTGTTGCGCTCGCCATTCAAGCCATAGATCATATCTCTGACTTCTGTAGGGCTATCGAAGACTCGGAAGTCATAGCTGTCAAGGAAGGAAGCGTCCTGGGCTGTCGCATGAATATCGAGCACATCATCCAGCCAGGCGATATAGCCGTCAGAGCCGTTGCAGCGAAACTGTGAATCCAGACGCATGCGCATAATTTCAGCTCCATGAATTCTGGCAAAAGACTGGATCTTCTCGACTGATCCGAAATCTGTTGTGGTGACTCTTTGCGACTCGTCTATGAAGAAAACTGATAAGCTCGCAGCGCTGATGATCTCTTCTATCTGATCTTCGCCCTTGTTGCGAAACATGCCGGATTTGTCGGTCAAACGGTGTGATTCATCAGCTATCAGGACATCAAGAGTATTCTCAGGAACGTCGACATAGGCGCCAGAGGTCTGGAAGAGATTGCTGATGCGGCTCTTGCGCATAGAACCGGCGAGCTTAGCTTCATAAACATGACGCGGGGCTGCGTTCTTGGTCACATATTGTACGAGCATTTCCTGTTGTGTCATCTTAACCAGAAGGTTGATCGCGACAACAGACTTGCCGGTACCTGGACCGCCTTCAACGATCAGAACTTTCTTTGTATCCTTGGTTTTTGCTTCTGCAGCCATGATCATAGCTGTATCGAATACAAGACGCTGGCTATCGATCAGGATAAACTCATCATTGCCCTTCAGCATCGACGACAGTAAATCCTGCAGAGATTTTGACGGTCTGATCTCGCTGTTATCAATTAGATACAGAGTCTCTTTGTTATCTCCGTAATGGATATAGCGCTTGATGAAATCCCGTAATGCCCTGATTTCTCCGTGCATGAAGGGTGGAGCTTTTTCCGTATATAAGCTGTACTGAGGCGACATCAATTCTTCAGGCTCGCTGCGTTTGTAATTATGGAGATAAGCACAAGGATATAAATGAACAGGTCGTTCCTGCACCGCGACATTATAATCCCGGAAGAAGGCGGCGTATGACCAGGCCTGATAGGATGGGTGGGTAACTGAGTTTATGCCACCGCCAATAAAAGTCTTTACCATACCTTCAGCGCCTGGCACAGCTTCTGCCTTCTCCCATTGTTTCAGCTCAATAATAATGACATTGTCCTGACCATTTTGATCACGGCCGGAAATAATGAAGTCTACTCTGCGCGAGCTGCCTGGCAGCTTGAATTCGATCGCAACGCCAGCATCATCAGGCACATCGTGATCGTTAAGAACCTTGTACATATAATTAAGTGAATTTTTCCAGGATCTGACCTCTGCCATATTGGGATGGCCTATTTTACGCGTAAAGCCTTCACAAATGCTGTCGATGAGAACATCACTATCGGCATCCTCCATGAAAGAGCTTCTTGTCGCGGCATAGACGATCATTTGTTGTTACCGTCCTTGAAATCTTCATTCTCAGACAGCTTCTGCAATTCAGTATACTTAAGCGCGTTGCCATAGGCCTTGTCCGCTGGGTATTTCTCTTCGTTTTGTTCGATTTTACTTCTGATTATTTCCTCTGGATCAATACCTAAAACCTGACACATTTGCAGAGCATAGATAATTATATCTGCTGTCTCTTCAGTTATTTTCTCTTTTTTCTTATTAACATGCATATCCGCACCAGACCACTGAAAACATTCCAGCAGCTCTGCGGCTTCCAGGCTTATTGAGATCGCAAGGTCTTTTGGCGTGTGGAATTGATCCCAGTTTCTATCCTGATTGAATTTCGCTATTCTGCGATATGTTTCCTGGCTTATGAGAGCTTCTGCTGCATTAGGTGTGGACTTGCTATTATTCATTTTCAGCCTCGCTTATTGCAAAATTTTATATTGCTAATAGTATAGCGCTCAACTTGCGATATAACAATTTTATGTAGTATACTTTTGCCAGTGTGTTTATTAGACGTGGAGGTCTGGAATGCCTGAATTATTTGATAAATTTCCGTATCTTGAGAATGATAAAATTATCATTAGAAAAATTGAAATAAGTGACCTTCCTGCACTAAAAGAAATTAGCAATAACGATAATGTCTATAAG
>JAAYFZ010000292.1 GCA_012727965.1 Clostridiaceae bacterium | reverse complement strand
CAACAGAATCAACATGAGGCCTGGGATAATAAGACGATGCAGATACTTTCTGATATTTCATAGCCTTGCCATATAACGATACCAGTACCGACACTGGACCATACAATTTATTGCCGGGCAAAGCAAATAAGCGATCAGCAGCTTCTTTTTGCATCATTAGAAGCATCAGTTTTGACCTGGCAAGCTCGATGAGAAGTTTTTCAATCAATTGTGTTGTAATGTAATACGGTAAATTGGCTGCAACCTTGACACTGTCATGACCCTCTGCAAGTCCACAGAAGTCTGTTTTTAGTGCATCAGCATGGATAATGCTTATATTATTGAATTCTGACAGTGTAGCAGATAGAACCTCCACCATATGCCTGTCAATTTCAACAGCAGATACAGCTTTGGCAGCTGACAATTCTCTTGTCAAACTGCCAAGTCCAGGGCCAATTTCCAGCAGAAAATCATTCTGTGTTAGTTCAATACCTTCGCACACACGATCAACAACCCGGTCATCGATCAGAAAATTCTGACCGAGCGACCGGGTTGGACGTATATCATATTCTGTTAATAATTGTCTCGTCTCTTGAAGATCCATTGAATTCTCTCTGTCCTCAGGACTTATTATGCATCATAATTCTGCAAATCAGGGAGTCGACAAAATATAGACGGCTCTACTCTCTCTGCCTACTCTCGCAATCCCTGCACGTATCTCACCAGGATCATAGCTCAGATCAATAAGATTCGGGTTAGAGTGAACACCATGGATATCACCGACAACCGCCAGTCCATAACCCTCTATGAACAAGACTGATCCAAGCGGAAGATTCGAGCCAGTATACTTACCGCCGCTTTTATATCCATAAGTAGCAACTATACCGCGTTGTGCCGGCACACCGCTGAAGGTATTGTGGTTTATAGCTGGTGAGTGACAGCCCTGCTGCATACATACCTCAAGACCATCGTACATAGTAACTGTCCTGGTCTGCTTATCCTGGTAAGTATAAGTCTGGCCATCAACTGTGATCGTACCATTGCCGTTATCTGCATAACCACCATAGGTTCTTTGTCCATTATTGTTAAATGAACTCTTAATTGAATTAAGATTACCTACAACCGTAGAATTGGCATACCTGCTTACAGGTGCAATAACCGGTTTCTTCTTGGTACCATTGGCGATAACTTTCTGAATGGGATCTTCAACGATTTCAGTACCGACATATACACGACTTACAAAAATGCCATCTTCATAGGTATCAGTATATATGGTCGCTCTCTGACCGTCCTTGCCCTCAGTTGTAACCTTGCTCTCACCTTCATATATGTTGGGGTCATCAACCTCAACAGTTGAGAAAGGAATAGCATCAAATTCACGATACTCTTTGTTCTCAACGTTTACATAAGTGATAGCGGCACCATCGACACTATCTTCACTCTCACCTGTTTCTTCCAAAACAGTGCCGGTTTCTTCATTTATCTCAGAAAAACCTGAACGTGAAAGTAAATCAACCATCGACATTTCTTCTGCTGCTGTACTTATTGCATAGCCGCTCCAGGAAAGAGTGACACTTGACTGCCTGCTGACTGATAGATCGTAACGATGGCCGGGCAGCAATTGCTGATCATCCGACAGGCTTAGCAGGTCTTTTTCTCCTACTTTGATTCCTGCTTCATCTATTGCCTCTATCACTGTATTCTGATATGTCAAAAATGTCTGAGTATTGTCACCATCTGTGACTGTAATCTCTGCTGGATATCTGGTTTCATCAGCCAGCATAGTTGAACGACTATTTGCCAATACACCTGCGACGAGGCCAAGACTAATCAGTATAGTCAAGATAAATGATCTAATGATCGATCTTGCCACCTTGATCTCGCGCTTGCTGCTGATACTTCGAACATTGTTTACAAGCCGTGCAGCTACAGCTATGATTCTTGGTTTGTTTATCTTTTTCATGTTTGCAATTATAATCAGGCCCCTGACAAGTGTCAAACAAATGTCAAATTATTCAGTTAAATCACTCGATTATTGGACTTATCAGCCCTATTTTTAGACAAATAGCAACAAAATACTACATATTTTCAGTAATTTTGTCACTCCGGATTCGTATCTCTTATTACCTTAAGCTTGGCTTTAATTCTTCTTTTTTCTTCATACATTATTGAATCTGCTCTGCTAATATGATCTTCAATCGGTTCATGATCTAAGGTCTTAATTACGGTTATTCCATGGCTGGCTGATACAATATAAGGTCTGTTTTCTTCTTGATTAACCTTTTTGAAATGTTCCTTGATCCTAACCCAGATCAGTTCAGCTTGTTCTGCAGGAACTCCAGGCAGGACAAGCAAAAATTCATCACCGCCCATACGAATTACAAAATCATCCCGTCAGATGCTATCCATAATAGCTTGCGCAGCCGTCTTGATGAGCTCATCTCCATAATCATGACCGAGAACATCATTAACCTGTTTTAGGCCGTTGATATCAACGAAGCAAATCGACATTTCGCGCATATTCTCAGCATCTTCGAAAACTTTTTGTATTCTAATCAGTCCAGTGTATCTATTCAGAGTTCCACTCATCTGATCATATTCAGACAGGTACTTGGCTCTGAGCTGCTGATTCTTGCGTAAGGCCAGCAGACCCGCAACAACTGCTCCTAATAGCATAAGAAACAAAAATGGTACAAATGTATCCTTCAGAGCCTCATACATCAGAAAAAATATAGATCCGGAAAATATCTTATAGGCAGTAGATCCTGCTACAATCTCGGAAATCAAATAGTAATAGCCATCTGATGTAAATAGACCAACACCGACTAGTTCTTCCGGCATCTTAATTCTCCGCCAGAAATAAGAACCTCTGTTAATTTTAATGTAGCCTTCATTCACTGTAGTGACAGCATTTCTGATTTCCTGTACAGCTCTGATCGCCACTCTTGAAGGTCTATCATCAAATTCAGCAATAACTCTGGTTGATGAATCAGTCAACATCATATGTGCTATTTCCGCACCCTGAATCATCTTGTTGCCTGTTATCAGTCTTTCAGCGGGATAGATGAAGCTGTATATGCCATCGGGAGCACCATGTGCTTGACCGCTTAACCAAACAGGGCGACTAAGCCGAAAATAATTGAACGATTTTCCACTCTCCGAATCAGCTCCAAACCAGGATACAAAGATTTTATCTTCAGCTGCAGAAAACAATTTATCGTATGGTATTTCATCAAGCCAGCTAGGGAGATCTACTGGATCTGAATACATAATGTCCGATAAACTGAAATACTCAAACTCAGTGTAGCCATTGTGCAGCATTTGGCGTTCAAGCCATTTGGGAAGACTCTTCACTGCCGCATCATCGCTTAAACTACTATTTACTTTTTGATCGCTAATAATAATGCCATTTAAAAAATCAAGATGTGTTGTCCAGTTTCCCATAATTTGCTCTATGACATATAGATTATAGTCAAGCCTGTGATTTTCTTCTGTGGTATAGTGTGCAAGCTGATCGTTTATAGATCGTTTGTTATAGACTAAACTGAAAACAAAGCTCAATAAAAAAGCAGAAATCATCGCAGCTATGAATGCCTTGAAAAAAAAGCGTTTCATTGACTTAAGATGATTCCACATCAAGGTGCCTCCGAAAATCTTCGCTGTTGTTCTATCAGTAAGCAATATCCTTATCAACTATATCAAACATTGTGGTTTATGTCATATTTTATTTACTTGTTTTCACGAGATTTATTTGCGGGCAGCTCATCGACTGGCAAGGCAACATCTGCCATCGTTTTTTTGACACCCGGTGCTGGTAAATTAATTAGTGGCTCTGTCGATTCAACGCTTAATTTGCCGAGTGTCTGCCTGTCATCTTTGACCTGTTTATCCCATTTGCGATCAGATTTACCTGTATATGTATAGCAGTAATTATTCTCGCCATAATAGACATAAAAAAACGCCGATGGCACCTTGCTATCATGATCTATATAACAAAAGATCGGATGTTTGAGCTTTCGTGCTGTTTTTACCATTGTTTTGTAATTACTGGCAGTAATACACCACTCCGGCTCCCATGCTTTGTCGCCTATCATCATCAGTCGACCTCTGGCCATGCGCATCATTTTACGAATTTGCCTGTTAAATCGCGGATGCTTTCTACCTCTCGTAGTAGCCAGAAAATACACCAGCAGCAGCAAACTAAGCAGGATAGCCACAGGATAGAGCCATGTTGGCATCGGAGTCAGTTCAAGCTGCCAATTCTGAAGACGCCAGATCGAGTCTCCTTTATCATCTAGTT
>JAAYFZ010000291.1 GCA_012727965.1 Clostridiaceae bacterium | reverse complement strand
TATGCGTTACAGCCGTTGATCTTACACTGTTTATATCACTTTATCATCGCTACAGAACTACAAACTGGGACAAAGCTAAGACCCTGGAGATGAAGGAGCGAGAAGATGCCTGAACTGATGTTTCTCGTGCTCGGACCGATAATTCTTGCTGCACTCATATATTTCCTGCCGGAAAAACTCACAAGACCTGCTGCGATTATTTTACAGCTAGCCTCTGTAGCTGTTGCGATCAGGGTATTCTCAACTGTCAAAGAATCCGGCAGATTAATCGTAAATATCGGCAACTGGCCGGTATCGGTTGGAATAACTCTGGTGGCTGATCAATTTACCGCTGTCATGCTGGTACTGATGGCGACCATGATCATGCTTCTGTTACTATTCGATATTTCACAGGTTAGTGTAGACCGTAGCTTTCTGACCCTTTTTCTCATCCTTGAAGGACTGCTTGCAGGTGTATTAGTTTCAGGTGATCTGTTCAATATTTATGTGTTGATCGAAATAGCAACAATTGTCGTCACTCTACTGATCCTATTCGATATAAAAAAGAGATCGATCTATGATGGTATTTTCTACATCATGATAAATATGACGGCGATGACCATGTATCTGTTTGGTCTTGGGTTGCTCTATCGTCTTACAGGTACGTTAAGTACGATTGCCCTATCTGATATCCTGGCAAAAGGCTACCCTCCCAAATCTCTGATCTTGCCTTTTTCCCTTATGGCATCTGCTGTTTCGCTCAAGGCAGCCTTTTTTCCGCTCGTCAGCTGGCTGCCCAAGGCTCACGGCTCACCAGGTGCACCGTCTTCTGTTTCTGCTTTGTTATCGGGTCTTTATGTAAAAACCGGTCTGATACTATTGTTCAGATTACTTGCGATTTTTTCTCTTCCAGGCAGTAGGCAATTTTTTATGGCAGTGGGAATAATTACGTCTTTTGCCGGTATAGTGCTAGCCTTGATTCAGACAGATATCAAGAAGCTGCTTGGCTACAGCACTATTTCACAGATCGGTCTGATAATTGCTGCTTATAGCTACGGAAGCAGCAACTCTCAAACCGGTGCCATGCTGCACATTGTTAATCATGCATTATTTAAGTCAGCACTATTTCTAGCTGTCGGCATAATAGTGGAAAAATATCAGACAAGAGATATCAGGAGAATAAGAGATGTCTGGCGCCGCATGCCAGGTGTATCAGCAGCGATGATATTAGGTATGCTGGGCGTTACGGGAGCTCCATTTTTTAATGGCAGTGTTTCAAAATACCTTATCAAGGCCGATTTCGCTGACGGGGTGTTGAAGATCAGTTTGCTTCTGATAAATCTTGGAACAGTTCTCTATTTTTTGCGTATTAGTCGAATATTCGGCAGATCGGTTGATCCTTATGTCACGGGAGCCGATATGCAAGCAGCTTCTATGCAAAAACAACTTGCTAATATGAACATAATTCGTACTGAACCTGTTAAGAAACTGATAGTATTGCTTCTTGGCTCAATGTGTCTGATTACAGGTATTGCCGGAGGATTACTATCATCGTATTTATTTGATCATAGCCTAAATATGAGTGCTGAGGTCATATTGGATAATACCTTGACCTGGCTGATGACTCTTGCAGTGGGCGCAGCATTATATAGAGTATCCGCGCGCTATCTCCATAAGCTTCAAAAGTTACGGCTGCATGAGCCGGGTTTTAATCAGGTATGTATGGCTCTTGGTGCTTATCTTGCTGTAATGCTTATCTTCCTGTTGTATCAGAACCGGTAGATTTGATTCCTTTGAGTGCAGCATCCGACATAGTCGCTACAGGACAAATTGTGCACCATGTTCTCGGCTTATAAAAAAGTGACATTAATAGTCCTATAACCGATGTTGTCATCATCATTGAGAAAAATCTGTACGACAGGTGAGACAACCACTGTACGCCAGAAGCTATTGGTAATAGCTGAGGAAGCTCGCCTCTGAATGCGAAGAACAGCAGAAAGCGCGGGTAGTTCATTGGCTCCATTACACCTGCTGCAACCCTTATAGTCGTGCCGAGCATAATCAGCAGATTTAGACTGAAATAAGCCAGGACATACCACTTAACATTACCTTTGATAAAAGATTTTGGAGTTTTATGGCCGCGGGCAAAAGGCGATTTGCCTGCTTTTGTATAGAGGCTGGCACGCGGGCAATAGCCTTGACACCAGGTTTTTTTCTTGTCACGAACCAGCAATATAAAGGGTGTTATCATGCAAGCCATTGCCAACATGGCAAAATGTATGTTGATAAAAGCAAATGCGAAGTAAAGCAGAGTACCGATGAATAATAGTCGATGATTCTTAAGCTTGAAATTCATTTTCTCTTATTGCTCCTTTTGTTGGTTGCTTAGTTCAATTAGTTTTGTGTTATTTGCTGAGGCAGCAGGAGCAATTATAGCCTTATTGCACAGAGAGATTCTGTGATAGAATCACATATATAAAATGAATAAGAGCAAACATAATTGAAATAGTAATTAACATAACATATTAGTTATGTAGAATTAGTATATGTCTAATTTGGTTGCCCAAGAACAATTTGATTGACGTCAAATCAAGCATTCAATATACTTGACGATGAATAAACAACTACTCTATACTAGTCTGTGGATTGGTAATAGCAGAGCATTCTGAGGCTGGCTCCAAAACTGGAAATGTCTTGGTTTCGATGATTATTTACAAGTAACGTAAACAAAGTGACATTAATACAGGTGATGGATAAATGAATAGAGGCCCATACAAGCGACCAATAAACAAC
>JAAYFZ010000290.1 GCA_012727965.1 Clostridiaceae bacterium | reverse complement strand
GCACGATTATTATAACGATAAAAGGCATCGCCGAGGCATTGTCAGCAACGATCGTATCGCCTCTGATAAGTGCTACAGACACAGCCCCAGATAGTGCTACAACAGCACCAACTGAGAGATCTGTACCACCAGTGGCGATAACAAGTGTCATTCCGAAGGCAATAATTATTATTTCAGTTGCTCTGTTGATGATATCGATCAGGCTGCCATAAAGCGCACCGGTTTCTGTCTGGAAATGAATCGAGAAGAAATCCGGATTGAGCAGGAAGCTGACCAGAAGAATCAGTCCCCAGGCAACAAGGGCCCAGAAAACCTTCGACCTAAATAGTCTTTCCTTGTTCATTTCGCTTCACCTCCTGCGATCGTACTGAGGATCCTATCCTGACTGAAATCCTTACTGTCGATCTCGCCGACCTTTTTCCTGTCACGCATAACTACGATCTTATTTGAGACACGCATGACTTCGTCGATCTCAGAAGAGATAAACACTAGAGATAGTCCATTCTCACAGAGCTTAAGCGTAAGCCTCTGAATCTCAGATTTAGCACCAACATCAATTCCTCTTGTTGGTTCATCCAGGATAAGTACTTCCGGCTCAGTGGCAAGCCAGCGGGCCAGAATAACCTTCTGCTGATTACCACCCGACAGTTCACCGATTTTCTTCTCGGAGTCAGGAGTGGCGATGCCAAGCATCTTGATATATTTGTCTGCGATTTCCTGTTGCTGTTTCAGAGGTATCTTCTTAAGCAGACCTTGCCTTGCCTGGATGGCAAGAATTATGTTTTCCCGGACACTAAGATCGGCTATGATGCCATCTCTCTTTCTGTCTTCCGGGCAAAAAGCAATTTTATGCTTGATCGCGTCTGACGGCGATCTTAGATTGACATGCTTGTTTTTTACCCTGATTTGTCCTGAACTTGCTTTCTGTACACCAAACAACAGCTCCGCACTCTCAGTCCTGCCAGATCCAAGCAATCCGGCAAATCCCAGAACTTCGCCTGTTCTCAAGGTAATGTTAACATCTGAAATTGAACCGGTGATGCTTACATCATCTGCTTCAACTATTACTTGTTTCTCTTCTTCTTTCTTCTCAACCCTGCTGATAGCAGAAAGATTAGAAAGCTCTTTGCCGATCATTTTTGTGACCAGATCTATTTTGGGGAAATTTTTAACTTCATATTCACCGATCAGTTCGCCATTTCGCAGAACCGTTATCCTATCGGAAATTTCATATACCTGGTCAAGAAAATGCGTTATGAAGACAATTGCCATACCTTCAGACCTGAGCTGACGCATGATGTCGAAGAGCTTTTTGACCTCGTATTCGTCAAGACTCGAGGTCGGCTCATCAAGTATCAGGATTTTTGCCGATACGTCAACAGCTCTGGCAATTGAAACAAGCTGCTGAATCGCTACTGAATAAGTGGCTAGAGGCCTTGTTACATCAATATGTATACTAAATCTTGCCAAAACATCAACGGATCTGGAATTCATAGCTTTCCAATCGACAATTTTGCCCTTCATAGGTTGTCTGCCGATGAAAATATTCTCAGCTACAGTCAGATTCGGACAGAGATTGATTTCCTGATAAACAGTACTGATACCCATCTCAACCGCTGCCTGTGGATTTGTGGGTTCAATTTTTTTACCTTCATATGTGATTTCGCCAGAGTCCTTATGATAAACGCCAGTTAAGCACTTGACCATTGTCGACTTGCCGGCGCCGTTCTCACCCATCAGAGCATGGACTTCACCTTGTCGCAGAACCAGGCTGGCTTGCTTAAGTGCTCTGACACCGGGGAAATTCATTTCGATATCTCGCATAGTCAATATTACATTATCATTCACGAGAACCCCTCCTATTAGTTTCACCGAGATATAAGGTTTACATGGTCAGTCCTGCGGAGAGTCTTATTCTCCGCAGGACTGCTGTTTTCATGTCACCCTATCAGGGAAGTAATTCTTAATAAACGCGGTTTGGCAGTTCTGCCTCAGCATTGGTTGCATCATAGAGACTCTCAATAGTATTTGTTCTCTTGTCGAGTGTTTCGCCGGCCATCAGCTTGTTGATATTATCAACCAATTGTGGTCCGAGCAGTGGGCTGCACTCTACAGTACAGTTCATCTCGCCAGCTACGATTGCTTCAAAAGCCTTCTTAACAGCGTCAACACCAACGATGATGATATCTTCGCCTGGTTTCAGACCAGCGGCCTTGATAGCGTCGATGGCGCCAAGAGCCATGTCATCATTATGAGCATAAAGAACGTCGATCTTATCTTCTGATTTCAGGAATGATTCCATAACTGTCTGGCCTTCAGCACGTGTGAAGTTACCTGTCTGTGAAGCTACGATTTCATAATTTGCATGATCTTTCAGAATGTTGCGTAAGCCTGAAGCACGGTCATTGGCAGGAGCGGAACCAACAGTTCCTTCGAGCTCAACGATTTTGATGTCTTCATCGCCGCGGCCTTCTTTTTCCATGAACTCAACCAGCCATTTGCCGGCCTTCTCGCCTTCTTCTACGAAGTCAGAACCCATGAAGGTTTCATAGTACTCGTCGCCTTCGATATCAGTAGCACGGTCGATCAGGATAAGAGGGATTTCAGCGTCATTGATTTCTTCAATAACTTCATCCCAGCCACTCTCAACAACAGGACTGAATGCGATAACATCAACACCCTGAGTAATGAAGTTTCTCAGAGCTTTGATCTGATTTTCCTGTTTCTGCTGAGCATCATCGAATATAAGTGTGAAGCCTGCATCAGCAACAGAAGTTTTGATGCTGTTTGTGTTAGCTACACGCCAGTCAGATTCTGCACCGATCTGTGAGAAACCAACAACTATGTCAGCTGCGTCGCCACCTTCAGGGGCTGCGGTTGTAGTGGTCTCATCGCCGCCGTCAGCAGGCGCTGCGGTTGTGGTGGAAGCAGGTGCTGCGGTTGTCTCTGCGCCGCCACATGCTGCTAATGAAAGCACCATGGCCAGAGCTAGAACTACGGTCAAGAATTTTTTCATGTTCATTTCCTCCCTATAATATGTCTTGTGTTTTGTCAGACGGCAAGAGCCGACTGCAATTTCTGTCCTAATTGTAGGCTCTGCTGATTGCATAATCCATTGAATTGATTTTGCTGTTTGTTTATTAATTTCGCATATGTGTATGGATGCAGACCTGGTCATATAACCATTTCTAAGAAATTATTGACATATAAGAAGAAAAAAACACTCCGGCTGCAAACAGAAGTGTTTTTCATCAATATTAATTCTATTGTCTAAGCAAAAACCGGTTGCTCCTCCGGATTTTTTTATACCTCGGCCGTAATATTTTACCTGCTAAGCTTGATTCCGATAATCTCGAGGAGGCATGCCCACATTCTTTTTGAATATGTAACTAAAATAATGCGGGTCATTGTAACCAACTGCGTAGGCAATCTCAGATGACAACATCTGTGTCGATTTAAGCAGTTCTGAAGCTTTATTTACACGCAGTCTAGTCAGATATTCTATGAAGGTCTCACCCTTTTCCTGGGCAAAAACTGTACAGAAATGATTATTGCTAAGAGATACATGCGAGGCTACTTGATTGAGAGAGAGATCAGTGTGATTGAAGTTTTCCTCGATGAAGGAACAAGCACGCCTGATTACATCTGCGTATCTGCTGCCCAAGCGACTATCTCTGTATGCCAGTGTCCGGTCAAGTATATCCAGAATTTTGTCCTTCAGAAGCTCCCTGGAAGAAGCGATCGCCGTCAGCTGTTCAGAACGTGTTGTTTCGGGAATGACCTCTGCCGGTTGGCCACCATACTCCTCGATCATACGCGAGGCGACGATAAGCACATCCATGAGAATGTAATAAGATAGCAGAAGCGATTCAAGCGGCTGTTCGCCGATTTGGTTGAAATGCTCATCAATGATGGTATTTAGTTCACTTCTGGCAGCATATTTGATTTTGTCACCAAGCACCTGGCTGCTGAG
>JAAYFZ010000289.1 GCA_012727965.1 Clostridiaceae bacterium | reverse complement strand
CAATAGCATCAACCTTCATTTTCGTAATATCTTGTCTGATAATGGCAAAAGGCATCTAAATAGGTCCTTCCTGTAAAAAAGGCTGCAATCGCCATCTAGAGCGACTACAGCCACATACAAATCAATCCGTGACAGCAGGAGTCCAATAGCTGTTGTCGTAAATATCTGTTAGCTTAAAGCTCATCAGATATTCTGTATTCGTAAGCTCCAGATTCTCAATGCGCCAGGACCCGGTTGCTATGTATTGGTCGCCTAACAGATATGAGTCATTGAATGCCCCTTCATATGAATAGTAGTCACATAAATAGTCAATTTTATCGCCTGCTTTGATCTCAACAAGGCCTTTTGCCTGATTAGGAGTCTCAGCGTTCTCATCATATATAACATTAGCTCCAAGAACGCTGCCATAAGGATCATCCTGACTGAAGGAAACTACAATATCGACTCTTTGGCCATTAAGCAGCGCCGGCACTCGACCCATTATCGTATAATCTTCACCCTTGACATCATAGCTACTCATGAAGTAACTGACCACCTGACCATTTAGCGTGAGCCATGTTCCATCGAATTCGACGATCAGATCACCGTCATCATTAAACTCAAAAACATTGTCTCTGCCGAGGTCAATATAGCCTTCACCGTCATCTATGAAGACATTAAGCTCGATCGAATGTACCAGCCCCCATTCCTTCTCGCTCAGCTGCAGAACTCGTTGTCCATTTTTCTGACTAAGCTTGATCGATGCAGGGTCCAACATATTCTCACTATAATATTGAGAAGAATCTGTTATCTGATGAGTGTTAAGCCAGCTGGGCGCCTGCCCATCACCACCTAGCAGAGAAGAGAAATTGCCCTGACTTAAGAAATTGCCCAGAAGCGAGCTGATCACATTGCCGCTGATACCCTGACTAGGAGAACTCGTACCCTGTCCAGCACCAAGCAGAACATCAAGCAAACCCCCACCCTGGGACGCCATCTGTCCACCGATATTGAGATTCGCGAAGTTCTTGATCGCCTCTGTGTAATTTTCATCCATATCTATTTTCTCATATGTATCAACCATGGATGAAACAGTATTCAGCTTGCCATAAGGGAAATAAATCGACAGTCCATTTGCATTAGTTATATTGTCAGACATACGGTTATATTTGACAGCCTGATCCAATACATCGGCAAAAGCCAACGCTTCCTTCGTTCCAAGCCGTTTGGCAAAATCGACCAGATCGATCTGATTGATTTTTGAAGATGCCGCAAATTCCTTAGTCCCTGCTCTGGAATCAGCAACAATCTTATAGTCATCTGACTTGATCAGCTTGCCTGTCGCTTCCGCGAAATCGCCAAAAGATTCAGGAACTATGCCTTTTAGCTCAGCCAGATCGACGAGAGACAAGGTAGCCTGAGAGCGGGGAACCTTACGCTTAACCTCTTGAATATAATCATCAATAAGTTTTTTGCCAAGATCAATAGTCGCAATCGAGGAATTTTGCGAAAGAGTATTGAGCCAGCCAGTGTAGTACCAGCCTATTCCAGGCTCAAGCTCCTCAGATGCGATCAAATAATCGGCATAGGGTTCAACTACAAAAGCAGTCTCAAGAGTTGCCATCAGACAAGCATCAAACCCAACAATATCAAATTTGCAGTCTGCGCCGGAAAGAGCAGTACCGATTTCAGCTAGAGTCATTGTATCGCCTTTGAAATGTTCATCATAACCATAGCCTGTAACCGATCCACCGCCATGATCCCAGAAAATAAACATATAACGATCAGCAGGGAATTTTTCTTCAGAATACTTGATGAAATTTGTCAGATTAGCTGGATCAACCATTGATTTCTTACCAAGATCGGCTTCAAGCAGCTTCAAGCCATCTGAATCGATCAAGTACCTCTGATTAGTATTCGAACTGATCTGGTCATTTTTCCATTTGGCAGTTCCACCAGTCTCAAGAACAATATTTACATTATCAGAGAGGTCAGCAGCCAGCATCTCCTGAAGATCCATCGTTGCCATTCCGCTTCTTGACTCCAGATCAGTGCCTAACAGATAGACCATGATCGTGACTTGGTCCTGGCCACTACCGGCAAGGGCTGTCAACTTAGGTCTGGCCTGCTCTGAGACGCTGCGGTCAACAGCATAGCTGCCGCTATCAGATATCTGCTCAGAAGACCCGCCATTGTCACCAATATTAAAACCACCGTTATCGTTACCAGGAACAGGCGAAGTTATGCCGGAACCGCCACCCATTTTCGAGCCAATATATATCATGATGCCAATCACGATTATCGGTACCAGCAGTTTGAGAAGGCTCATTTTTTTTACTGGTCCTCTGCTGCCAGACGACGTTGTACTCCTCTGAAAATAGCCGCCGCCACCGCCTACAGGTCTGGAAGAACCTCTGCCGCTGGTGCCACTTCTTCTTCTGACAGTGGCACTGCCACTGCCTACTCTTTTCTGTCTGCTGACAGGTCTGTTGCCTCTGGCCATATTTACTATCCTCCGGATTGATTAGATAACTTAATGCATATCATAAAATGATTATACTACAAGCCAAATTCCCGGCTTCTATTCACTACACATAATCGCATAGCTTCTTGTGAACCCAGCTGCTGCAATATTCGTCTGCATGAAAAGGATAATCACAATTATACGCCTGGCCAACCTTGACAGCTAGATTGCGAAATAATTCCATCGTTTCGAACAAAGCAGAAACCATGTCAGCGACATTGTAATCGGAGAAGGCTTTTGCCAGTCCTTCTTTCACCTCATCATCCGCCCAGGTATCAATGAATCTGCCACCATACCATGTGTTGTAGTTTGAGCCATGAATTGTGTGTTCGTAATGCTCAATCATCCATAACAATTTCTGCTTCATATAATTGTTCACACAAAAATGCGCTGCCCACAATTCACCTCTTAGAAGTTTTTTTGTAGTCCAAATAGTGTGATACCAGAAGTCGTTTACTACATTTATATATTCTGATGCCAAAGGAGATTCGAATTTACCAATATTATTAATGTCTGGATCTGGTATAGTGATATTTTCCTTGTTGACTAATAATTTATACCCTTTACTTAATATGCTCAAAGCATCATTGCTCACCAATGCAGATTGAGCCATCGCCTTGGATATTATTACAAAATCCACATCCAAAGCATCATCAAACAATATGCGTCTTTCTTCTTGGCCTCCGATAGTCGGTTCAACAAAAGAAACATGATGCCTGCCAATGTGATCTACCCATTCATTTGATAGAGTGAATTGAGTAATATCATTTACAATCATTATCAGGTCAAGGTCAGAATATTCATCAGCATGAAACTCAGTTCTTACCTGCGAGCCGATAAGTATGAGCGCCCTGACTTCTTCGTTTTCTTCACAATATGAAGTAATTCTTGTTAGTAATTGCTGTTGTGCATTCATTCCAAGCACCTCGTTGAATAACATTGATCAAGCCTATATATTGCGTATTTTCAACATATCAACATTTCTTGGTTACTACTCTTAGAACTATTTTACAACTTTTTAGACTTCTTCGCTGCATACATAGCTTCATCAGAATATTTGATAAGCAGTTCAGCATTATTGGCATCATCTGGATAGATCGCAAGACCAATGCTGGCGCTGATACTTAGGTCCTGATCGTTAAATCGTCTGTTTTGGCAGATCGTTTCAAACAATCTCCTGCCATAGATTCCTTCTTTTCCTTCAGAGCCAAAGGGAGACATAACAATGACGAATTCATCGCCGCCGATTCTTGCTACTATATCACTGTCTCTAATCACGGAGCTCAGGTCTGAGGCAACAGCCTTAAGAATAAAATCTCCTGCATCATGGCCGTAGGTATCATTTAATTCTTTGAATCCATCCAGATCAATGAAAAACAAGGCAATCTTATAATTATACTTTATTGCCATTTCAATGCTGTTATCTAAGTATTGATCAAAATACAAACGGTTATATACGCCAGTAAGAGCATCCTTTTGCGAGTTTATTTTGTGGGCAAGACTCTCTTTTGCCAAACGCTCCTGAGTTTTGAGAACACGCAGCATGCCCCTTGGCACCTGGTACATTAAAACTCCTGACAAGGCTAAATAAACAGTACGATAAACTTGTCCCAAAGGGTCTGCAGAGACGATTTTGCTTGCAAATTCAGGATCAAAGCTTCTGTAGAAGTACAAATACAATCCATCCATACAAATAATCGATAACAAAGTAGCCCAGATGATCAGCTTCTTATCCATTCGCAAGGAAGACAGAAAAATTATAACAGGATAGAGCATAACTGCTGCAGTAGTAACTGGTGCCAGTGGTGATACAAAATAACCGTCAAGAAAATTGTAGATTGTAAGGCTAACAACATTGATCGTCACCATTACATAGCCATTCCAGATCATGCTTTTTTTCTTCTTAATGAGAGGTGTCAAAGCTAAATTGTAGAGAAGATTTACCAGAGACAAAGCAATTCCATACTTACCCACGACTATGTCTTGAACAAAATATACAATGCTGCTTAATATTAAAACACTGCTAAAGAGAAACCAATGAAGGTACCAGTGAGCTCTTTCGCCTCTGATAGCTTCTTCTCTGAATATTTCACTAAATTGACTATTATTTGTTCGCGCCATAGTTTACTTCCTAATGCATACTTTAAGTGTGCCTTTCGGCACCAAACAGCCGGAGCTGTTTCTTACTCGGTTTCTTGAAATTACTACTATTATATCTCTTAATACTTAGAAGACTAGCAATTAAGATAAAAAAATACCATCTACATCAAAACTGGAGTTTATCAATAGATGGTATTTGATTTGGCAGAAGTAACATAGATTGATAAAATGCACACCCCCCTGTCTATTGTTCAACGATTACCGGCTGGGGGGATGTGCATGGTGGTTTTTTATCCTTTCGGAATCACTAAGTCATTTCTTGTCAAGATACGAATGGATTTGATTAATTGTTTCATCAAGATCAGCGTCTTTAATCTGTATAGAGTCCTCGAAATTTTCGTCTATCATGCCCAAAGAGTTGAGTTTTCCATTTGAATAGTATAGTCTCCCTTGAGCTCCACTGAGGATCGTGTATGATGGAAGTGTTCCAATGGTATTCTCTTTACAAAAGATCAATAGTTCTTCGCCAATATTCAACAATGGCGCATCATCCATTTCATACAATACTTCTTTGTATGGACCACCTGTCATCCTTATAATCAGAAAATCATCCTTCTTTGAATTATGTACCGGTGTAATTACTATAACTTTAAACTCGGTGAATGGTATCTCCTGGTCTACATATTCTTTCGAAATTGAGACAACTTCTACAAGTGCTATAACATCACTCGCGTTAGTAAGACCTTCTATATCGCCATAGTTATATGCCCAACTCGAATTTATATAGGATTTTTTTAGCTCAGTGCTATTTCCTGAGTTGTTGCTAAAAATGCCATTGATAAATTGTCCCGAAATAAATACCCCTACTACAAGAATTAGAACTGCTAGTCCTGCATAAGCGATCAGGAATCTATTTCTGCTTGCAATTTTTCTATTATTGGTCGAGTTAATAACGGGCTTATGATGATGAGGCAGATTTTGCTGTATATTCTTCCACTGATCTGGCAGATCGAGCTTGGCCTCTTTCGCCCAATTAATAACATCGCTACGAGTCACTTTTTTATGTGATTTCATTTTGTCCTCTCCATTCATATTCTAATGGTCTGTCAGGATAGAAATTCTTTTAGCCTTGATATAGCCCGATGATACCTATAACGAACAAGACGATAAGGAATATCGAGCATCTTTGAAGTTTCCAAATGGCTAAGGCCTACTATTGCTTTGAGTACAAAAATAATTGATTGATCATGATCTAGACTGCTCAGACCAGCTTCTAGCATCATTCGGTCATCAGGCTCTATTCGGGTTATGAGTTGTTCTGGTATTGGTTGACCTTTCAAATCTTCAAGTGAAAAAGAATGATTGCGTTGCCGGATAATGTCCAGGGATTGATTACGTGCAATCGCATGGATCCAAGCTTTTGCACTACTGCCTTGACGATAGTCTGAAGCGTTTTCCCATATTCGTATGATTGTATCCTGAAGCACGTCTTCAGAAAGCTGATGATCGTGTGTTACGGCATAGGCAACCGCAAAAATACTGCGACGATATTGACAGTAAAGCACTTGAAGCGCTTTCTGATCTTGATTGGCGATCGCCATAATGAGTTCGTCCAGTTCAATGCTAT
>JAAYFZ010000288.1 GCA_012727965.1 Clostridiaceae bacterium | reverse complement strand
CTGAAGAAATATATTGAGCCATTGCTCCGATCACAGTATGACGATCCGGTAACAGCTTCATGCGATCTTCAGTAGTAATTCCTTGCGCCTGCAGTGCTGCCTGCCAGCCAGCCAGCAATCCCGATGCTGCTGATTCAACATATCCTTCTACGCCAGTCATTTGACCTGCGAAATAGAGATCAGACCGTTTCCTGGCACTATAATCAGAATTCAACGAAGTTGGTGAATTGATAAATGTATTGCGATGCATAACACCCAAACGAGCAAACTCTGCGTTTTCTAATCCTGGAATCATGCTGAAGACCCGGCGTTGTTCAGGATATTTCAATCTAGTTTGAAAACCGACAATATTATAGAGACTTGCTGCCTGATCGTCTTGTCTTAGCTGAACACATGCATAAGGCTCACGTCCAGTACGCGGGTCGCGAAGTCCAACTGGTTTTAGCGGGCCAAAACGAATAGTATCACGGCCCCTCTTGGCCATGGTTTCGATTGGCATACATCCTTCAAACACTATTTCTCTATCGAAATCATGGACATCAGCCAGTTCTGCTGTAATCAGAGCATCGTAAAATCTCTGATACTCCTCTTCGTTGAACGGACAATTGATATAATCTGCGCCGCCGCGATCGTATCTTGACTGTCTGAAGGCGATAGAATTGTCTATCGATTCTGCTGTAACTATTGGTGCGGCCGCGTCAAAAAAGTGCAGAGTATCCTCGCCGAGAAAACTCTGAATATCGGTAAAAAGATCCCCTTCAGTTAAAGGACCTGTCGCGATTATCGTCAGACCCTGTTCCGGAAGCTTGTCAATTCTTCTATCGACTATCTCAATAAGTGGATGGTTTTTGATTTTATCGGTAACAGCCTGTGAAAAGGCTTCTCGATCGACAGCCAGAGCTCCGCCTGCCGGGACAGCAGTCTGATCGGCGCAGGAGACAATAAGCGATCCTAGTCGACGCATTTCTTCCTTGAGCAGTCCAACTGCGTTTTCCAGTCTGGCGGCACGCAAAGAATTACTGCATACAAGCTCTGCGAACATCGGATGATGATGAGCTGGCGTCAGCTGATGCGGCTTCATCTCAATGAGCTTAACCGAAACACCTGCACTTGCCAGCTGCCAGGCAGCTTCACAACCAGCCAGACCGGCACCTGCAACAATAGCCTCTGCCATCAGGTTTCGCCTCCATCACTGCTTTGAACAGGAATGTCATTGTTTTTTGCGGTCGTTTTCTTAGCTTGTGTCGGCTTGTTTGCGCTCTTTTTTGCAGGAGCTTTTGCTGTAGTTTTTGTTGTTGTCTTCGCAGATGACTTAGCAGTTGTCTTCTTAACAGTCTTCTTGACTGGCTTTTTTGCTGTCTTAGAAGTTGATTTTTTAGTTGTGGTTTTTGCAGATTTACTATCTGTTTCAGACTTCTCGTCTGTTTTTTTGTCTGCTTTTTGATTAGTCGAACAATCTCTATTTCCGCATTTTGGATAGGTTCTGCCACGGAAGCGCTTCCAGACCATATAGCTGCCGCATACTTCACAATTCTTACCATCGATGGGAATATTCCAGCTTATGAAACCACATTCCGGATCACTGCCCTTTTTATCACAGGTATAGAATTTGGAATTATATTTCTTCGATATTCTGGAAACCAGACCTGAGCCACACAATGGACATTTGCCCTGGACTTCTTCTTCGATGTTTTTTGTATATTTGCAATCAGGATAATTCGAGCAGGCGATGAACTTACCGAATCTTCCTTCTTTGATCATCAGATCGCCCTCGCCACAGTCTGGACATTTCTCACCAGTCGGTACTTCAGGCATTTTAACTCTCTCAACATTTGCATTTGCATGCTCTATGCGTTCATGGAATGGCGGGTAGAATTCCTGCAGAAGTTCGACCCAGTTTCCATCACCTGACTCAACCGTATCCAGGTTTTCTTCCATATCTGCAGTGAAGGAAATATCAACAATATTATCGAAATTCTCTTCGAGCAATTCAGTTACGATAGTGCCAAGATCCGTTGGCAGTAAATGACGTTTATCTTTCTCAACATACTTACGATCGAGAATAGTGGATATAGTCGGTGCATATGTTGACGGACGGCCTATTCCCTGCTCTTCCATAGCTTTTATCAAGCTAGCTTCAGTATATCTGGCGGGTGGCTGAGTATATTTCTGTTCAGGTTTAAGTTGATCCAGAATCAGGTTATCTCCCTCGTTTAGCTCAGGCAGTGTTTCCTTTTTCAGCTCATCGTTCTCTTCATTTTCTTCGCTCTCATTATCCGCACTTACACCATACTGTTTAAGCCAGCCAGGAAATCTGACTGTCTCACCGCTTACTCGGAAAAGATGAGTCAAAGCTGTAATGTCAGCTGTGACTGTATCTACGATTGCGGCAGCCATTTGCGATGCAATAAACTTATCCCAGATCAATTTGTACAGACGGAACTGATCTGCTGACAATTGACTCTTGATCTTATCTGGAGCCAGATCGAAATGAGCAGGTCTGATAGCCTCATGCGCATCCTGAGATGCATTTTTATTTTTAAACATTCTATTTGATTTGGGCAGATATTCTTCACCATAAATGCCCATGATATATTTTCTTGCTTCCTGAGAAGCTTCCGGCGAAACACGAACAGAGTCAGTTCTGATATATGTTACCAGTGAAGTAGCACCACCAGAAGCAAGATCAACACCTTCATAAAGCTGCTGAGCAACACTCATTGTACGCTTGGAGCTAAACCCCATATATCTTGAGGCTTCCTGTTGCAATGTACTTGTGGTAAATGGGGCATTTGGCTGTTTCTGTCTTTTGCCCTTTTTAACCTTAAGCACCTGCCAGCTCTGATTATCCAAAGATTTGAGAAGAGCCTGCATCTCTTCCAGGTTGCTAACTTTCTTCTTTTCTACTTTTTTGCCATTCCACTCACCATGATAACGACTGCGAAAAGGCTGATCTTTTGCCTGCTTTTTCAAAAAAGCGGTCAACAGCCAGTATTCCTCAGGCACAAAAGCTTTGATCTCACGCTCTCTTTGCACGATCATACGTGTAGCCACTGATTGAACACGGCCTGCAGACAAACCAGTTCTTACCTTACGCCAGAGCAGTGGACTTAATTCATAACCAACAAGTCGATCAAGAATACGGCGCGCCTGCTGTGAGTTAACTCTTTTCATGTCGATAGCACGTGGTAGCGCGATTGCTTTTTTGACAGCTGATTCTGTGATTTCATTAAAAGTAATGCGACAATCGCTATTTTCATCGACCTTCAAGACCTGTGCTATATGCCAGGCAATAGCTTCCCCTTCGCGGTCAGGGTCAGTCGCGATGAATATTTTTTCGGCTTTGGCAGCGAGCTCTTTCAGCTCTTTTATAACCTTTTCTTTGCCCTTCATTGTCTTATAGCGTGGATTGAAGCCATTCTCGATATCTACACCAATCGTCGATGATGGTAGATCTCGGATATGTCCAACAGAGGCTGTGATCGTGTAATCACTGCCTAAATAACGTCCAATAGTCTTAGCTTTTGCCGGTGATTCGACAATTACGAGATTCTTTCCCATTTATTAACATCCTCTAAATATATAATTTGAATCCGGTAGTTTTTAACTCTCGGATTTCGGCGGCATCACGTAACATATATACTTCATATTTATTCATATGTCAAAAAATATTGTCCTTTGCTGCGCCTTATCCGATTTTTTAATTCGAGTCCTGTAACCAAAGATGCAACCTTATCAACAGGCATTTTAACTGCTGAAGTTATTTGATCCATGTTCATGGCATATGATGATAAACATGCTAAGATCATAAGCTCTTGTTCTGTTAGATTATCATTTTTCGGTTGACTTCGATGCGATTTCAGCTGATCGTCTTGAGGTAGGATATTATGTTTATTGCGTAGCTGCAGACCGTACCTATCGATGATTTGCGCCGGATCATCCAATAGCGCTGCACCATCAATGATCAGCCTATTACAGCCGCGACTCGTAGCTTGAATAATATTGCCGGGAACAGCATAGACTTCGCGATTCTGATCTGTTGCAAAAGAAGTAGTTATCAATGTACCGCTATGCTTCGGTGATTCCGTAACGACAACAACATCTGCAATTCCACTGAGAATTCTATTTCTAGCCGGGAAGAAATATTTGACTGGCTTAGTCCCTGGAGGATGTTCACTGATTATCACGCCCTTTTCAGCAATTTCCTGCTGAATCAGTTTGTTTTGATAGGGATAGTATATATCGGTACTGCCTGCCGTAACAGCAGCGGTGAATCCGCCGTTCTCCAACGTAGTTTTATGAACCAGTGCATCAACACCTTTTGCCAGACCGCTGATAATAGCGCAATCATAGGCGGCAAGGACTCTCGTTATAATTTCGGTTGCCTTGATACCATAGGGAGTTGGTTCTCTTGTCCCAACAATCGTTACTCGCAGAGGCGTCTCTCTCAGATACCTCATGCCATCACCTTCACAGAATATAACAGCCGGATAGCCGCTGATATTGATCAGACTTTGAGGGTATAGACCATCAGTAATATCTAGAGCAAATATATTTCTGTTTTGATATCTTCGGACTTGTTCAAGTACCTGATCACGATGCGCATTGTCTGCCCACATACTATAAAAATCCTTATCCCGATTAGAGATAAATCTGGTTTCTCTATTATCCGGTTCCATACAAATATTATGGTAAAAGCAGTCCTGACATCGTGTTGAAAAGGCGCAGATCCGAGCTATGATCTGCTTAATACTACAGCTCCACAAATTTGCGCTGCCACCACAGCAGCGCAGTATTCTCAGTTGTAACCGATTAGGCATATGCAGCTGCCTGCAAAGCTCTACAAACCATATAGACTTGGCCAGCTTGATGTCTTGAGAACTAAAATCTCCAAGAACGGCTGAATATTTGCTATTGTCTGCTTCGATATAATCTGTATTGTAAGGCTTCATTTATATGCTCCTGTTTTATCAATTCGTCATTTTCTAAGTCAGCAATCGTACGTGCAAGCTTAAGAGCTTTTATATATCCTCTGGCTGAAAGGTTCAGCAAATCAGAAGCATTAGCTGTATATTGCAGTATTTCCTGAGAAATCTCGAACAGATCTGCAATATCTCTGCCAGATACCCTTCCGTTGTGCACTGGCTCGACTCCGTGTTCGAGACAACGCTCTCTTTGACGCTGCCAGCAATTGGCCACAGCCTGTCTGGCAATCAATGCCGGTTCTATTGATAACTGTCTGCTGACGCTGTTAGGCAGTTCATCTGTCTTAAGCCTGGTCATCTCAATCGTCAGATCCATCCTGTCCAGTAATGGCCCGCTGATTCTATTCAAATGCCTGCTGACACTCTCAGAACTGCATCTGCATTTCCCATCCGGCTCAAGCAAGTTTCCACATTGGCAGGGGTTTGCAGCTCCAACTAGTAAAAAATCAGCTGGCCAACTGATTCGATAATTGAATCTTGATATATTAACCACACCTTGTTCGAGCGGCTGTCTCAAACTATCAAGCACATCCGATGCAAAATGCGTAAGCTCATCTAGAAAGAGTATCCCCTGATGTGCCAGAGTGCAAAGACCTGGATAAGGCGAGTTCCCGCCTCCGATCATGGCACCTCTGCTCGCAGTGTGGTGAGGCGCTTCAAAGGGTCTTTTTTTGATCAGGCTGTCATTCTCGCCAGTTAGACCGGCTGAACTGCGAATCATAGTAACCTCTCTGGCTTCATCGGTCTCCATATCCGGCAGAAGTGCCGGCAAACAGCGGGCCAGCGTTGTTTTGCCACAACCAGGAGATCCTAGCATCAGAGAGTGATGCCAGCCAGCTGCGCTAAGGATCAATCCTCTCAGAGCTCGCTGTTGTCCGGCAATAGAACTAAATTGGAGCAAAGCATCCTCATAAACATGATCTTCTGCTGCATTGACAGATTTCGAAGAGGTATGTTGATAAAAATGATTATTACAAATTATTGTATGACCGGTATCCTTGGAATGATCGAGCAGCATTTTATTTGCAGTATCTTCTCGTTGATCAATATTGCGTGCGAGAATCGCTGCAGCAGCTCTGAGACTTCTTACGGGATAAGGTTTACTTGAACTGATGCCTGCTGCTTCATTATAATTTTGCGCAGGCACGATCATCTGCTCTATCCCCTTACTAACACAGGCACCTACCCTGCAGATGACTCCAGGAAGTGGCTTAACCTCTCCAGTAAGGCTAAGCTCGCCAATCACACATACCGGTTGTTTATCTGGTCCGATCTTAAGTTGCCTTGAGGCAATCAGGATAGCCAGAGCCAGTGCCAGATCGAACCCTGTACCTTCCTTCTTCAACCATGCTGGCGCATAACTTGCTGTCAATCTTCCTTGCGGAAAATTGTAGCCGCTGTTTTTTATAGCTGCATAGACACGATTACGGGACTCGCGGACAGCGCAGTCACCTAACCCGACGATTTCAAAATGCGGCATACCTGCCAGAAGTGATACTTCTATTTCTATAAGTATCCCGTTGATTCCGTTCAGAGCACATGAGATTACTCTGCCATACTTAACTTCTTGCACTATTATCAACTCCTGTCCACATGATAATAGTGGTCGTTATGGTCTCTCAGGCAATTAATCTCCTGACAAAAACAGACAATATCTGTCACAGCAAGTACGGTTTTCCGTAATTAAGAGGATAAATGAGCTTGTAGGTTGCCTGTTCAGTCTGAATCTGACATAATACCTGAGGTAGATTTGAATTTGGAGGAATGAATAATGCGTCTGGGAATAGTAGGACTGCCGAATGTCGGCAAAAGCACACTGTTCAATGCAATAACCAAGGCAGGAGCTGCAGTTGCTAATTATGCCTTCTGTACTATAGAACCAAATGTGGGTGTTGTTGCTGTTCCTGACAGCCGACTCGGTTCTTTGGCCGAAATGTACAAGCCTGAGAAAATCACGCCGGCTACTATTGAATTTGTCGATATAGCCGGACTTGTACGCGGAGCAAGCAAAGGCGAAGGACTAGGCAACAAATTCCTTGCTAATATCCGCGAAGTTGACGCGATCGTTCATGTGGTCCGCTGTTTTGATGATGAAGATGTCATGCATGTCGATGGTCAGACTGACCCTGCCCGCGATATTGAGACAATTAATCTCGAGCTTATACTTTCAGACATGGAATATATGGACAGAAGGCTGGACAAAGCAAGAAAACTGATGAAAGGCGGAGACAAAAAGCATCAGGCAGAAGCGGCCTTTTTCGAGAGGCTGACACAGCATCTGGAGGCAGGCAAGCCTGCTCGTACACTTGAAATCAGCGAAGAGGAGAAAAACTACTGCGATGATCTCTTCCTACTTACATTTAAGCCGGTTCTATATGCCGCAAATATCAACGAAGATGAGTTGAGTGGTCCTGAGCCTGATTATGTTAAAACTGTCAGAGATATAGCAGCAGACGAGAAGGCTGAGGTTGTTGTCATCAGTGCAAAAATCGAAGAAGAGTTGTCAATGCTTGATGATGAGGAGAAACAACTATTTCTCCAGGATCTTGGTCTTGAAGAGAGCGGTCTCGATAAAATTGTGCATGCTGGTTATGATCTATTAGGTCTAATGTCTTACCTGACTGCTGGCCCTCAGGAGGTCCGGGCATGGACGATTGAAAAAGGCACAAAAGCACCTCAGGCAGCTGGAAAAATTCATAGCGACTTCGAGAGAGGCTTTATTCGGGCAGAGGTTGTTAATTACAGTGACTTAATGGCAAGCGGAACCTATGCACATGCCAGAGAAAAAGGTCTCGTTCGTTCAGAGGGCAAGGAATATATAATGCAAGACGGAGATATAGTACTCTTCCGCTTCAATGTCTGATACCTCAAAAAAGCAAGTAAGAAGTTCAAAATAATCAGAGCTTCTCAATATTCTCAAACTTCTTATTCAACCAGGCTGAACTCAGCCTGGTTGTTGCATATAATGCTGTAATAGCAGCTATACCTAGCCAAAACGCCTTGCGATTATCTGTCGGAAACCTTGCAGCAAAAGCAGATATGATCAAAATAGCACTCTGAAATATTCCCCAGTTAATGATGTCGAGAATTTTTCTTCGGTGAAAAACGGAAAAAACTCCGGCCAGATTTAAAAGCGCAATGATAATGAAAAGACCAATAACAAGCTGAATATATCTGTCAGTCATATCATGGTTCAAGGCAAATATAATCGCCAGAACCACAGCAGCAGAAGCCCAAACCAGACTACTGATAATATTGATTTTGCTACTTGCCTGCTTATTCAGATTCATGCTCTATCACCTTGTCCTCAGGCTCATTATCATTGTCTTCAAGCTCATTAAATCTGATGCCTCGTGCTGCCAGCTCTTGCTGCAGCAGCAAAGAAATCTGATCTCTCAACGTCTCAAGATCAGAGCTATTATCGATTTGACGATCAGCTAAACGGAGATACTCTTCGTTTGTCATCTGCATCTGCATACGTCTTCTGGCTTCATCATCAGACATCCCACGTGATCGCAGCCTTCTGATCCTGACATCATCTTGAGCCCATACCACCCATATCTGATCGCATAAATCAAGAAATCCATGCTTGACCGGTATTGGAACATCGAGAAAAATCGCTTTTTCTTTCGATGATTTCAATTTTTCAGCTCGACTGACAATTTGCTCGATGACATGTCTATGGATGATCGCACTTAGCTGATCAAGACGCCTCTTATCACTAAATACACTTCTAGCCATTCTCTCACGATCCAAGGCGCCCTTGTTGTTTAGAGCAGCAGGTCCGAAGACTTCGATTATTTCAGGTAGTGCTGTCCCGCCTGCCATCGTAACTTCTCGCGATATAGCATCAGCATCAAGCACTGTAAATCCAGCCTGTCGGCAGAATTCTGCTACAGTACTCTTGCCAGAGCCTATACCTCCTGTTATCCCAATTATGAACATGTGTTCCTCCTAAGCATGAGTGTTCTCGATCCTGATATCAACTATTTGCATTCTGCCCAATTCAGGCCCTGATGCACCTCTGCTATCAGGGGAACAGACAATTTCACCACCTGCTCCATGCTGCTTCGCAAAATTTTCGAAGCCTGATCAGCTTCACTCTTTGGCGCCTCGACTATTAATTCATCATGCACCTGCAAAATCAGACGCGCAGATAAACCCTGTTGTCTAAATGCATGGTCCACCCTGACCATCGCCAGCTTGATCATATCAGCAGCTGTACCCTGTATTGGTGCATTCATCGCGGCTCTCTCGCCAAACATGCGAATATTCCTATTAGATGATTTCAGCTCTGTGACATATCGTCTGCGGCCAAGCATAGTTTCAACATAACCACGATTGCGAGCAGCCTCGACCAGACTGTCAAGATAGGCCCTGACACCTGGATATCTTGAATTATAACCACTAATATATTCATGGGCTTTTTTTAGCGATATACGCAGATCTCTAGCCAATCCGAAATCACTGATGCCATAGACAATACTGAAATTAACAGTTTTTGCAGCTGAACGCTGATCAGGAGAGATCATTTCAGGAGGTAGGCCAAAAATACTGCAGGCAGTGTTTAAATGAATATCCTGATTATTAATAAAAGCCTCCATCATTGCCACATCCTGCGAAAGATGTGCCAACAGTCTCAGCTCGATCTGAGAGTAGTCGGCATCAAGCAAAACATGATCGGGAGAAGATATGAATACTTTTCTGATTCTTGTCCCTGCTTCTGTTCTGACAGGTATATTCTGCAAATTCGGTTCTGAACTGCTTAGTCGACCTGTCGCAGTCTGGACCTGGCTGAAAGTAGTTCTAACTCTGCCATCTTTTACATCTGCAGCCCTTTTTAACCCATCAACAAAAGTAGACTTAAGTTTGCTGATCTGTCTGAAAGTAAGTATTTTCTCAATCACAGGATGATCATCACGCAGTCTCTCAAGCTCATCTGCATCGGTCGAGTAATTACCGCCGCTCCTTTTTTTACCAGTCTGAAGTCCCAGCTTCTCGAATAATACAACACCTAGCTGTTTGGGAGAATTCAGATTGAATTCCTCACCACTCAAGTTATAGATTGCCTCAGTTAATTCGAGCATCTGCTGCTCCATTTCAACTGCAAGCTCTTCAAGAGCTTCATGATCAAGCAGAAATCCAGCTTGCTCCATTCTACGCAGCACGTAAACCAGAGGCATCTCGATCTCATACATCAAACGACTCAATCTGCTGTCAGCAGCAAATAATTCCTTCTGTTTCTTGGCAATAATACTATATGCATTAAATCTCTTGCGCTGAGCCTGTAGATCATGTTCTTTTGCAGAACTGTCATCAGGGCCATTGCCTGATGCTAATTGATCCAGATCTAAAGTTAGCTGTTTCGGCGCAGTCTCAGCCTCTTCCCAGGCATCACCGATAATACTCTGATATAACCTGCCAAAATCAGGCTTGCCATCAAGCTGATCGAGCAGGTATCCTGCTATCATGATGTCATGAGCTTCAATTTGAAACGGTCGGCAGCCAAGATCTGCTAATAATGACTTCAAATCAAAACCTATCAATGTCAGTTTATTCACTGATCCTGAAGCACTGGAAAAAGTCGAATCTTCCAATTTTTCCAGCAGTTTGATCAGCAGTCCCTTGGTAAGTACAATATCTTGACCAGATGACAAATTATCAACTGCTGCAGCCGCGAAATGATCGATGTCAAATTTTTGAACGATCAAACTTATATCTGACTTATTCGCTGATTTATTAATGAATTGGATAATATGTTCAACATCAAATATCTGTTCAAATTGGATCTCAGTCTGATCTTTCTTTTCAGATTCATTCTTAACGCTGCCAAGTCCGAATTTTTCTACTAGACTTCTGAATCCATATTTCATGAAGAGCTCGTGCAAAGATCGTTTATCAGTCTCAGTAATAATCCATTGTTCGATATCACTGGCCACCGGCACGCTCCGACAAATTGTTGCCAGTTCATATGACAACTCTGCCATTTCTTTGCTCTCAGCCAGCTTCTTTGCCTGTGATGTTGTTATGTCATCAAGATGTTCGTATACACTTTTTAAGCTACCATATTGGCTAATTAAGCTGATTGCGCCCTTTTCACCGATGCCCCTGACTCCAGGAATATTATCAGAAGAGTCTCCCATAATTGCTTTGATATCGATCAGCTGATCCGGAAGCACATTGTACTTATCCTTGATATAAGCGATATCAACAATTTGTGTATCTGATCTGCCACCACGTGTTACCGGTTGATAAACGATCGTTTTATCAGAAACAAGCTGAAAACTGTCCTTGTCACCAGTAATCATGACAACATCCAGACCTTGCTTCTCAGCATGAAGTGACAATGTGCCGAGAATATCATCAGCCTCATAGCCAGCAAGTTCAAAACGAGCGATGCCTAAACTATCAAGCAGCTCTTTTAGAAGCGGCATTTGTACAGCCAGATCGTCGGGCATTGGTTTTCTGGTTCCCTTATACTGATCATAAGCCTTATGACGAAATGTAGGTTCCTTAAGGTCAAAAGCAGCACAAGCATATTGAGGTTTAATATCATCAAGATACTTCATGAGCATATTCATGAAGGCATAAAGAGCACCCGTCGGCGTACCGTCAGGTGCTGTCAAAGGATTTCTGCTGTTAAGACCGTAGTAGGCCCGATTAATCAGGCTATTGCCGTCCAGCAGCATTATTTTATCGGCCAAGTCACTAGCCTCCTGTCTATTTTGCTATCAACGCCAACCAGACTAGATCGTCAAGCTTCTGCGTACTGATCTGTTCCTTCCAGGCTTTTGTCTCATCAGGGCCAATCATGGCCTCAATCTTATCAATACCTGTAGAGTCATCAAGTATAATGATATCATATTCTGACTCATTTTCCTGCAGTTGATACTTAAGATTATCAGCTGCAGCATCAACATCCCAGGAATTCCAGGCAGTTAGTATCAATACATTGCCGACAGAAGTCTGTGGCTTGTTTACCGTGACTTGAGTTGTGGTTGCTGTCGTCTCGATTTCACTTTCATCAACGGAAATGTCAGGGGCGTTGCCCGGTGTATCTGTTGTTGTCTGCTCTGAACTCTGTGTTATCAGAATTCGCAAAGCCTTGGAAGAATTAAATACACCTTCAGCTTCAAACGCTTCACTTTCGGAGAACAGTTCGGGGTCAAGCGGCAGCTCTCCCAGTCTCCCGTTGAAGCTACTCCATTTGTCTGCTGAAAATTCTCCACTATCGATTGAACCATCATTTTCCACTGCTGCTGCAAATGTTTCATCAACAGACTGGGCCCCCATAGCCTCTGAGGTAATCATTGGAAGTGTAGCAGAATCGTCTGAATAAGCATCTATTATCAAATCGCCTTCTGCTGATTCGAACTCCATGCCCGAATCATTAATTAAATTTCTCTCAGCTTTATCCACCAGATTATTATTACTATCGGGTACATTCAAATTCCTAACAAGTAGAGCAGTAATAAAAACCAGTAACAAGACAGCAGCATAACCAGCAAGAACCGGTAGTCTTCTCCAGAGCTTTCGATCTCTGCTATTTTTGTTCTCTTCAATCGAATCAATTTGCGGACTACTGGAACTTCCTACTAATACACCATCCTGTACTTCACTTTTGCTTTTATACTCATTTATATATGCCGCAGCACGGTTGGATTGCTCATTTGAACGTATAGTCGCCATAATTTGTTCTTGCAGTCTCTGTTTATCTTCAGGCGCAAGCTCAGCGTCCTCTTGATTCAAGAAGCTGTTAGCCAGCCATTTATTCTGTGTTTCCAGTTCATTTTTGCAATATTTACAACCAGCCAAATGTTTTTCCATTTCAGCTCTTTTGTTTGCCGGCAAGCTGCCATCTATATAATCAGGAATTCTATTTAGGTATTGTTCGCATTTCCTATGCATAGCTTCAGCTCCTTTCCGACTCTCATCTGTAATTTAGACGATTCTAAGTCTCAAATAGTTCCTTTTTTTCAATAAGCTTTAACATTTCCTGTCTTGCTCTGAACAGCCTTGATTTCACAGTACCTTCAGCTACTCCTGTTGCCAGGGATATTTCTTTGTAGCTTAGTTGCTGTATATCCCGTAATACCAGGACCTCCCGCATATTATCGGGTAATTCCTGAAGCAAGCGCCTAACATTTTCAGCCGATTCTCTATTAGCAAGCTGTTCATCAGGCAATGGTCTATCATCCCTAATATACAGCAAAGGAACGACATCATCCTCCATTGCGGCTCCTTCAAGCGACAGAACGCGATGCCTGCTCATTTTTCTCAGATGGTCATTACAGGTATTAGCTGCAATTCTATATATCCAGGTATATATCGAAGAGCTCTCCCGAAATTCTCCCAAAGATGTCCAGACTTTTATAAATGTATCTTGAACACAATCCTCTGCATCTTCCTTATTTCCTGTCAACTTAAGACAAAGGCTATAGATTTTGGGCAGATACAGCTCTACAATATTGGCAAAAGCATCAGTGTTGCCTTCTTTTGCCTGTTTGAGCCATTTACCTTCATTTCGATCAAGCTGCTCTCTCATCGAAGGTTCCTCTTTGTGATCATGCTGTGATGAAGTACTCTAATAATAAATAAAACATAGGAGTATTTTATCACACATAATCTCGGTCAATGGTATTATGTTCATCGGTTCGATCGATTCTGAGACGTCTGGCTACAGGCATCATAGCAAGGCCTAGAAGCACAGCGGCAACACCCTGTACAGCATTAAAAGGCAATGCGATAGCAGCAGTCATGGCTCCTCTGGCCAGCCCATCAGGCGAATTGGTCAGAGCATAATAAAACATCTCAAAAACAAAATAACCGCTGACCATGATCGCTTCACAGATCGTTATAACTCCAACTGCGGCATACCATTTTATATTTGGATATTTTTTGAACATAATTCCGGCAAACAGCCCCATCAGTCCTTTTATAAGAAAAGTTGCAGGTGCAAATAAAACATAGGAAGATAGCAGGTCAGCAAGTGCTGAACCGATTGCCGCACTTACTGCTGCATACGGGCCCATGATCATAGCAGCTGCAATAATTACGCCATCACCGAAATTGACATATCCTTTGAGAGCAGGCATAGGAATCGGGAACTGAAAAACGATCGTCGCGATCAATATGATTGCTGCGAGAATTCCACCATAAGTAATTCTTCTGACTGCTTGTCTCACTTTATCTGGTTTATTGTCATTCATTTTCAGTTCAGTCATCATTTTTCTCCTTTTCGAGGTCTGTACTAAATATAATGAGAGTTTCACGGACTGTCAATGTCAGCAAAGTGTAATTTGTCATCTCTTATCATAATAATGATTGATACCTGACATTTTTGAGGATATATTATAAGTTGCACTGGCAATTAACTTATAATTTGTTGTCAGTATTTTCTGCCTCGGGGTGATATATGGTTTTTTCCAGCCTTGTATTTTTATATGGTTTCCTGCCGTTGTGTCTGTTAGTCTATCTGCTGTCAGGAAACACTAAGACAAGAAATAGAGTTTTGTTAGTATTCTCCCTTGCTTTTTATGCTTGGGGAGAGCCAGTTTGGGTTGTTTTGATGATCCTGACAGGTCTGCTTGTCTATCTTGCGGGCTTGGGAATCGAAAAATATCGAGATAACAAGTTCAAATCCCGTCTGTTTCTCGTGATAACGCTAATTGCTTCTCTTAGTTCACTTGCGTTATTCAAATACAGTGGATTTGTAATATCAAACTTGAATCTGCTTCCTTTTATAGATTTAAGAGTACCTAAGTTTTCATTGCCAATAGGCATTTCATTTTACACATTTCAGGCACTCACCTATGCTATCGACCTTTATAGAGGGAAAACCAAGATTCAGAGGTCATATTTTGATTTCATGCTTTATATATCATTGTTCCCGCAACTGATTGCCGGTCCTATAGTCCGTTATGATGACATTGCCGATCAGATCAAAGATAGAAAAATCACACTTGAGGATTTTAGCAGAGGTATCGCCAGATTCTTAACAGGTCTGGCAAAAAAGGTCCTGATCGCCAATCATGCGGGTGAAATTGTTAGTCAAACGATCGGTTCAAGATTGCCGGCTCTAAGCTCTTCAGAAGCGTGGATCGGCATTATTGCTTTCTCTTTGCAGATCTATTTTGATTTTTCAGGATATTCTGATATGGCTATTGGTCTCGGCAGCATGTTTGGCTTCCGCTTCAAAGAGAATTTCAATTACCCCTATATAGCAAGCTCAATTACTGATTTCTGGCGCAGATGGCATATTTCTCTGAGTACCTTTTTCCGCGATTATCTCTATATACCTCTAGGCGGCAATAAGCATCATCAGATTAGAAATATGTTCATCGTCTGGGCACTTACAGGACTCTGGCACGGTGCGAGTTGGAATTTCGTTTTCTGGGGACTCTATTTCTTCATTTTCTTAACAGTTGAGAAGCTTTTTCTCGGCAAAATTCTCGCAAAGCTGCCGGCAGTGGTTTCCCACATATATGCTTTGCTGATTGTAGTATTCGGTTGGGTGTTCTTCTACTTCAGTACCTTGGGAGAGATTCGTCTGATGCTGACCAAAATGTTTTTTGCCGGTAGTACTGCTTTTGACATCAGAGCTCAGATCCTTCTGCAAAACGAATTTGTTTTTTTGCTGATCGCAATGATTCTTACTACACCATTACTTAAAAATCTAGGTGCTAGATTGAGCAAGCTTCATGCAGTAAAAACTTATCATCCTGCTTATACGATAATCGTAATCATAGTAAATATCGGGATCCTATTTTTTGCAACAGCGGCATTGGCAGGCTCAAGCTTCAATCCTTTTTTATATTTCCGTTTTTGACTAGAATGATTTGTGTCTGGAGGTTATCCGGTGAATAAACATCAACAAAAAGTTGTAATAATGTTCTTACTGCCGATCTTCGTATTATCAGCATTTAAGCTGGTCTGGCCTGATCAGGCAATCTCTGCACAGGAAAACAGGTCATTGCAGCAGCGGCCAGTTTTTTCCTGGAGCAATTTTATTGATGGCAGCTTCGGTCGTGATACAGAAAAGTGGTTTGCTGATCAATTCCCTTTTCGCAATACACTGATACAAGTCAATAATTCAGTAAAAGAGCTTATGAGTTTTTCCTTTGATGATGATCAGGTGACTTTGATCCAGGGCCCGGCTAATGATCTTGGCAGCGGCCAGATTCTGACGGATGATGATCCAGCAGAAACACTTGCACCTGAACCTTCAGTTTCAAATGCCGGTGGCCAAAATGATCCTTCGGAAACATCAAATGATCAAGTTGATAATGAGCCTGATACAACAGAGAGTTCTGTCGTACCTGCTGAGACTTCTGAACTTGATAAAACAGAAACAACAGTAGCACCTGCTCCGGTTGAGCCGCTGCCGACTCCAGGTGTTGAAGGCGAAGTAGCTGACTATTCAGCTGTTATTATTGTGAACAATGTTGCGATGGAAATATATGGCTTCAGCCAGAGTAAATCAGATTATTATGCTGAACTTATCAACCGTCTGGCTGCAAAAGTTGATTCCGCTCAGGTTTACAATTTGCTTGCACCAACCGCAATTGAGTTCTACTCGCCAGAGAAGTATCATTCTCTTAGTAGCTCGCAAGCTGTTGCAATCGATAACACCTATTCGCGTCTGTCCCCGGAGATACGCTCTGTAGACGCCTACAGCGAGCTCGCAGCCCACTGGCAGGATTATATATATTTCCGCAGCGACCATCACTGGACGGCTCTGGGGGCCTATTACGGCTATCGTGCGTTTGCAGCTGCCGCTGGCATCGAGCCAGTGCCTCTTGAAGCACTCACGCATGGACGCATAGAAGGAGATTTTCTGGGCAGCTTATATAGATATACACAGAGCAGTGTTCTGGCAGCTACACCTGATATAGTCAATTATTATGAACCTGCGGTAACAGCAATAGGGACAGCTTATCAGGATGTATCCATGCAAAATGGACGTAGCATAGAGCTGATAAATAAAACAACCAAAACAAAAAGCCAATATCTTGCCTTCATCGAAGGTGACCACCCGTTGGCGCATTATAATACATCAACTAAGAATGGCCGCAGTGTGATCGTAATCAAAGAATCCTACGGCAATGCCTTCGTACCTTATCTTGCCAGCCATTATGAAAACGTATATGTGGCAGACCCACGTTCGATAAACATGGATCTGCCAGCCTTTGTCCAGGATAATAATATAAATGATATTGTTGTTATAAACTACACTTTCGCAATCAGTAATAGCAAATGGGTCGAAGGATTCAACAAGATGATCGGTTAATTTATCTTGCTGTGCTGATGCATGGCCGTTGACAGCATCAGCTTGATTCTGTTTAACTGATTGACTTCACTGGCACCAGGATCATAATCGATCGGCACGATATTGGACTGCGGAAATTGGCGACGCAGTTCCTTGATCATGCCTTTTCCCGTTACATGATTAGGCAAACAGGCAAAAGGCTGAGCACAGATGATATTCGGCACTCCACTCTCGATCAGTTCGATCATCTCAGCTGTGAGGAACCAGCCCTCACCACTGATATTCCCTAGTGAGAGCACACCTTCAGCCTTACGGCCAAGTTCCTCAATCGGAACCGGCACATCAAACTTGCCGTTGGTAGCTGCCAGCACCTTGCGCATTTTCGCTCTGTAGCCCTCGATCAGCTTGATCAGAACCTTCGAAACATAGGCACCACTGGCACTCGTTCCGAGGTTCTCATATTTCCACTGAGAATTGTAAATGGTATACAGGAAGAAGTCGAGCAAGCCTGGCATAACTGCCTCGCAGCCTTCCGACTCAATTACGGCGACAGCATGATTATTGGCGTCAGGATGGAATTTAACCAGAATCTCGCCAACAAGTCCAACACGCGGTTTGCGTTCATTTTCAATCAGCGGCAGTTTGTCGAAATCATCGACAACCATTTCAATGATCTGACCGTAGCGCAGGCGTCGTCCAAGCAATGGCGAGAAGCCATCCTGCTCGAAAAACTGTTTGATTATTGTATTCCAGCGGATATACAAGTTATGCGCACTGTCCGGCTCTGCCTCATAAGGTCTGATGCGAAGCAGCACAGTCTGAAGCAGGTCTCCGAGTACCAGGGCCTGAATACATTGATGGAGCAGGTTTAGCGTGAATTTGACACCTGGATTACTCTCAATTCCCGTGGCTGACAAAGCTACGACCGGTACCTGTGGGAAACCGGCATCCTTCAATGCTTTTCGTAGAAAGGCCACATAGTTTGTGGCACGGCAGCCGCCGCCTGTTTGTGTGATGAAGACCGAACAGTTATCAGGATCGTATCCTCCTCTGATGAAGGCGTTCACCAACTGTCCTACGACGATGATCGAAGGATAACATGCATCATTGTTGACATATTTCAAACCAGTCTCAATATCTTCGGCAGTGGTTTTTTCCAAAACCTTGGTATTAAAACCATGATGATTAAGCACACTCTCAATAAAACGGAAATGCATCGGTGACATCTGTGGTGCCAGGATCGTGTGATTCTTCTTCATTTCCTGTGTAAAAGGTATACGTTCAATCGTATATGGCTTCTTCTCTCTTGTTGCAGATGCCTTATTCTTACTTCTCTCCTGCATTGCAACTTTCAATGAACGCATTCTGATTCTGGCAGCACCAAGATTACTGACTTCATCGATCTTAAGAACAGTATAGATCTTGTTCTGAGCCTCGAGGATCTCCTGAACCTGATCTGTAGTGACAGCGTCAAGACCGCAACCGAATGAATTAAGCTGAACAAGCTCGAGTTCATCGCGAACTGCAACGACTGCAGCTGCTTCATACAGCCTTGAATGATAAGCCCACTGATCTACGATACGAATCGGTCGTTCAAGCAGACCGGTCTGCATTATTGCATCCTCAGTCAAGACAGCCAGACCAAGACTATTGATCAT
>JAAYFZ010000287.1 GCA_012727965.1 Clostridiaceae bacterium | reverse complement strand
CAATCACCTGGGAGGTTGACAATGAAGGTCTCTTCACTTATGTCAGCAGCAATGTTGCCCAAGAATGGGGTTATCGACTGGATGAACTGGTCGGCCGCATGAAATTTTTCGATCTTTATCCTGAAATGGAACGCGAGATGATGCGTGAAGAGTGGATGCAGACGATCCGCAGAGGCAAGACGCTCTCCGGTTTTGAAAATTCAATAGTGACAAAAGACGGCCGGATCCGCTGGCTGATGACAGCTGGCTCCCCCGAGCTTGATGATAAGGGGCAGGTCGTCGGATACAAAGGCATTGACACTGATATTACTGCCTACAAAGAAGCCGAGAATCAGATCAGATATCTAGCAACACATGATCATTTGACCGGTCTGCCAGGGTTATCATTGGCCAAAGAGCGTATGTCGCAAGCTCTGGGTTTGACAAGAAGGCGCGGCGATATGCTGGCGATCATGGTCATAAATCTCGACAACTTCAAATTGGTAAATGATAACTGGGGCCATGATATTGGCGACAAAGTCTTAAGGACAGTCGCTGAGCGGCTGCGCGGCAGTTTGCGCGCGACCGATACCGCTGCCAGAATTGGCGGCGATGAGTTTGTTGTTCTCGCATCTGCTCTGATGAATCGCCATGATGCCCAGAGGATCGTCGCCAAAATCGAGCAGGCGATCAGCAAGCCCATTCATGTGCAAGCCAAGCCTATTTCTATTAGTGCGAGCATCGGCTTGTCGATGTACCCGGAGGATGACGACGATGTCGAAGCGCTTATCAAGTCAGCCGATGATGCCATGTATCTGGTAAAAGGCGTACGTTCGGGCAGACAGCGCGGTTAATCCTGGCAGATGACGCCTTTTCCCTGGTTTTTAGCTTCGTAAAGGGCCTTGTCGGCGCGGGCATAGATTTCATTGAAGCTCTCATGACTGCTCCGAAGGATAAGTCCGGCACTAAGTGAGATATTGGCTTCGGGATAGAGTCCGCGGTAATGCTCCGTGAAGGCCTCGTTCATTGCATTAAGTTTACTGATAGCGATCTCAGCATCGACGAGATCGTTAAGATATGCGATAAACTCATCTCCACCTAATCTGGCGGCAATATCCTGACTGCGCACATTTGCGTTGAGCATACCGGCTAGATTCTGCAGAACTTCGTCGCCGGCCTGATGGCCATAGATGTCGTTTATCATCTTGAAATTATCAATATCGATCATCATCAGTAATCCTTGACTGCTATTAGCCATACAGAGCTCGATCAGGCGTATGCCCTCGCGTCTGTTTAGAATTTGCGTCAGCGGATCATTGATCGCTTCCTGACGCAGTATTTCCTGTGTGCGTACTGAGTCCGAAATATCGATAATTACGCTTATGATAGCTTCGCGGCCATCATCTGCGATAACTCGTTTGCCCTTGTCATAAACCCAAATAAAATCACCGGACTTCTTCAACAGACGATAATTAACTGAATAATCCTCGCCTTTTGCCAGTTCGGTCGTAATTCTCTGTGAAACCATATCACGATCTTCAGGGTGGATCGTCTCGATCATCATCCCGCCCGTATTTGCCATCAGCTCATCGAAGCTATAACCAAGATAATTGAGCATTTCATCGTTGATTACATAGAGCGGGAATCCCGGCTCGATATAGCCGCCCATGCCACCACCGGGGATGACTTCTTTCATAAGTTCCAGTAGACGGTTTCTAGTTTCGGCAGTTATTTTTTGGCTCTCAGACTGGCCGAATTTCAACGGGAAGAATTCATCCTCTTCCTGAAAAACTGTAGCAGTAGACATGTGGTGACTGCTGATCAGCCATTTGCCCTGATGCTGGCAATATGTAGTTGTCAGGCGGGTTTCCATACCGGCGACATTTCCCTCTTCATCTTCGATTTCCGCAAGAATATTGCAAAAAGATATGATTCCGTCTGAGCAGGCATTTTCCATATAATTCTTGATAGTATATTTAATAGGAGTGGGAATTTCAGTAAATTCTGCCACCAGCAGCTGTCTGAATTCATCCTTGTTCAGGGCTACTTCCTGAGCGCCGGTGCCAAGGCTGATTATCTGCTCTGTCACGAGCGACAGTGTCGCTTCCATATTTCGGTTTGTCAGATAAGCTGTGAAAAATTTATCAAGGACCTCATAGCCAATATGCGTCATTTATAGATGCTCCTTAATGCTGAATTCATAAATGCATTTTACTGCTATATTATTATCGTCTTAAAAAGACAAAACTTCAATCGAGCTGTATTTTCGCTATAATAGAACTAAGCTATCAATACCGCCTGGAGCGAAAAGCTTGATAGGAGGCTGATCTTATGATGGACAGCAGAATATATGACGGTTTCGATAAATACAGAATTGGACTAAGAAATATAAAAACCGCGCTGGCGGTGCTGCTCTGCCTGTTGATATCCCTGATATTCCCATCGATCTCGCCGCTCAATGCCGGTATCGCCGCGATCGTCTGCATGCAGCCGACTCCGGGCAAGACGATCGAGACCGGCATAAACCGATTCATCGGCACAATGATCGGCGGACTTTTCGGTTATATACTGATCATTGTTTCAACCATCATTCCACATTACAATGACTACCTGTTCGTGCTCGTGATACCAGCCCTGATGACACTTTGCATCAGCACTTGCGTCTGGCTGAAGAAATACGACTCAGTCATCATCTGCTGCGTTGTCTATCTGATCATCGCACTTGAGGTCGGCGACAACACTGGCAGCGCAATTAACTATGTTGCCATGCGCATCCTTGATACAATAATTGGCATCGGCCTGGCCACT
>JAAYFZ010000286.1 GCA_012727965.1 Clostridiaceae bacterium | reverse complement strand
TGTAGATGCTGACGATCTTGAAAACGATCCCGTTTTCAAGCAGGCTTTTCCCGATGTACGTGAGCTTCATATCTCCAGACATGATATGAATGATCCTCTGGCAGAGGACCGTGACAGTCCGGTGCCGGGATTAACGCATAGGTATCCTGACCGTGTGCTGCTGCATGTCAGCAACACATGTGCCATGTACTGTCGTCACTGTACCCGCAAACGCAAGGTTGGCGACCGCGACAGCATACCTTGCCGCGATCAGATCCTTGGCGGGATCGAATATATACGTAAAAATCCTGCCATCAGAGATGTTTTGCTCTCTGGCGGCGATCCTTTCATGCTATCTGATGAATATATCGACTGGATCTTGGCAGAAGTTACAGCGATCGAACATGTTGAGGTCGTGAGAATAGGAACAAGAACGCCGGTAGTGCTGCCTTACCGCATAACCGATGAACTTATTGCTGTTCTGGAGAAGTATGAGAGCCTCTGGATCAACACTCATTTCAACCACCCGAGAGAACTGACCGGATCGGCACGCAAGGCTCTGCGCAAACTGGCAAAAGCCGGCATCCCTCTTGGCAATCAGTCAGTTCTGCTTGCCGATGTCAACGACTGTCCGCGTATCATGAAACGTCTGGTGCAGATGCTGGTCAAGAACAGAGTCAGACCTTATTACATCTACCAGTGTGATCTGTCGGAAGGGTTGGAACATTTCCGCACCTCAATCGGCAAGGGTATAGAGATAATGGAGAGTCTCAGAGGACATACCAGCGGCTTCGCTGTTCCAACTTATGTTGTAGACGCGCCAGGCGGCGGCGGTAAGATACCTGTGGCACCGAACTACCTCGTTTCCTGGTCAACTAATAAGGCGATTCTGAGAAATTTCGAAGGAGTTATAACTACCTACAAAGAGCCGGATGAATACCGTCATAATTTCTGTGATCTTGACTGTGAAAACTGTAATCTGCAGCTCAAGCTGGAGGATTCGGATGAGAATCAGGCAGTAGGTATTGAGCGTCTGTTGTCAGATTATGATGAAATGATAACACTGACTCCATCATGTATGGGTGAAGCCCAATAGAATTTGAGAAGGAATGAAAATATGTTTGACCATTTGACAAGTTTTGAAGATGGATTGATCCATCACGGTGATAATAATAAGAGAATATATGTGATGAAGCTGCCTTCGGAAAATGTACCGCGCTTTCTGGACCGAATTGAGATTATGGCTGGTGAGAGCGGTTATGAGAAGATCATAGCTAAGGTGCCGGCTGGACTTGCTGATCTCTTCGAACAGCGTGACTATGAACAAGAGGCATCTATTCCTGGCTATTTCTCTGGTAAAACTGATTGTCTCTTTATGAGCCGTTTTCTCTTCGAGCATAGGCAGGGAATAGACAATCAGGCTATTCTTGACGATGTACTTGAAACAGCACACGGCTGCATATCGACACCGCCGGCTGAAGGTTCAAGAACAGATTTGACTTGCCGCCGAGCAGCTGCAAAGGATGCGGATGATATGGCTAAGCTATACAGGAAGGTTTTTGCGAGCTATCCTTTTCCCATTCATGAACCGGGTTATATAAGAGAGACTATGGAGTATAATGTTATTTATCATGGTATCTGGCAGGACGGTCAACTGATCGCGCTCGCTTCAGCAGAGCTCGATCGTCTGAATAAAAACGCCGAAATGACAGATTTTGCTGTTCTGCCTGAATGCAGAGGCAGCAATCTGGGCGGTTTGTTATTGAATGAGCTGGAGAAGGAACTTCAAGCCAGTGAAGATATTGCCACTCTCTATACGATAGCAAGAGCAGCATCGCATGGCATGAACTGTACTTTTGCCAAGATGAATTATCGCTATGGCGGCAGGCTGATCAATAATACACAGATTGCCGGACAAATCGAGAGCATGAATATCTGGTATAAAAATGCAGAGGACAAACTATAATATCAGGTTTGTCTTGAGGAGGAAAATGATGAGACCGGACAATGATGATCTTATGAAGCTCACTGGATCAGCGCTCAGAGAGGCCGGACGGATAATTCTGTCAAGTTCTGTCGCCCGCGATCAGATTGAAAAAAAGGGCGAAAAAAACTATGTTACTGAGATCGATTATCGGGTGCAGGAGTACCTGGCAATCAGGCTGGAAAATATAATACCGGGCAGTCATCTGATAGCTGAAGAATCTGAGAAAAATCTCTTCTCAGTGGACAGCCCGAGCTGGATACTCGACCCTGTCGACGGTACCACCAATCTCATCTATGATTTGCGGTTTTCAGCTATTTCCCTGGCATTGTTTCTCGAGGGCAAGCCAGCTTATGGTTTCATCTATAATCCTTATTTGGATGAATTATTCCAGGCAAAAGCCGGTGTCGGTGCCTGGCTCGAACAGGAACAGATAAAAGTAGCGGAGACCTCTGAAATTTCCCAGGCGCTGATTGGTTTCGGTACCAATCCATATGACAGAGAAAATAGCGATCAGACTTTTGCCATGATCAGAGATGTATTTACAGCCTCAATGGAAATAAGAAGAAGCGGCAGCGCGGCTCTTGATATGGCTTATGTTGCCTGCGGCCGGCTGAATGGTTTCTTCGAGCAAATGCTCCAGCCTTGGGATTTTGCTGCGGGCAGCATATTAGTAGAGGCCGCCGGAGGTATAGTCAGCGGTTGGGATGGCAGCAGCCTCAAAAACCTGTTAGAGCCGAGTGGTATCATTGCTGCTTCAGCCAATATATTTCAGCCTCTCAATCAGATTTTGGACAAGCATCGCTGACAGACAGTTTACTTCAGAATAATTATATCGTGATATAATTAACTTGTAGCGGAAAAGACCATGCGACTCTGCATAAGCTGACAGGAGGCGATATAAATGCAGGATGTTAAAACTTTTCTGGAAAAATCTCTTAGCTTCGGCATCGGACTGGCGTCCTGGTCTCGTGAAAAAATTGAGGAGACCGTTGAGGACATGGTGAAGAAGGGTGATATAGCCCGCAATGATGCCCGCGAATTCGCAAATGAATTGGTAAAAAAAGGCGAGAGCCAGCGCGAAGAGCTCAATAAGCTGATTCAAGACGAAGTCCACAAAGCCCTTGAGCAGATGGATTTGGCTGCGAAATCAGATATTGTCAGCAAAGAAGATCTAGCAGCAATCGTGCGCGAACAGATCGAGGCAGCTCTTAACGCACGCGGTCAGCAAGGCTGACCATCATGCCGAAACGATTGCATCTCAAGCGGTACCGGCAGATCGTACGTGTATTCGCCCGTAATGGTTTTGGCATACTGTTTGAGCAGCTTGGACTATTCAGTTATCTGCGCATAAGAAATCGAGAAGGCCGGCGCGACGACCAGCAGGAAGAAGCCAGAACAAGTGTCGGCGAACGACTGCGGCTGTCATGTGAAGAACTCGGTCCTACCTTCGTAAAAATCGGCCAGGTCCTAAGCACCCGGCCTGATATTCTGACGCCTGAGGTGACTGCTGAACTGAGCAAGCTGCAAGATGCCGTCAATCCGTTTCCTTTTGCCGATGTCAAATGTGTTATAGAACAGGAATTTTCTGAACCGCTTGAGGATATATTTGCTTCCTTCGAGGAGAAGCCGTTGGCTTCGGCCTCTCTTTCGCAGGTTCATGAGGCTGTTCTGCACACAGGTGACAGTGTTGCCGTGAAGGTTCAGAGGCCTGAGATCAGCGAATGTATACAGGTCGATCTTGATATACTGCGCGATCTGGCTAATTTTCTGGACAACCATACCAAGTACAGTGAAACCTATGATTTCCCGATGATGATCGATGAGCTTGACCGTACGATCAAGGCTGAGCTTGATTTCCGGCGCGAGGGTGAGAATGCCGACCGCTTCCGTGAAAATCTGCAGAAAAAATCAGATGTTGTAGTGCCCGATGTCAGATGGATCTATACGACAGAACGTGTT
>JAAYFZ010000285.1 GCA_012727965.1 Clostridiaceae bacterium | reverse complement strand
CATCCGCGCTGACGGCCATGGTGTTCCGGAGCTGCTGGACGCGATCCTGCAGCTGATGCCACTTGATATTTATGTCGACAAACCGGTGACACTGATGCAGGTAGTTCCTGGAGATACAGTTGAAACGCCAATCTGGGACGATTATAAGGCAATCGTGGCAAAATATGATGAGCGCGGAGCGGACGCATTTGAAAATATCGGCCGTTTCGAGTTTTATGATCGTGCCAAGACCTGCTATGCCGTCCTGTCCAGTGGTGAGAAGGCTCTCTACGCCAATGTCATCCTGAAAAAAGGCGTGGTCGTTGAGAAGTAAGGCTGTAATTTTATTATAATTGTAATGTAAGACCGGAGGAACGGAAATGTATGTTTTTTCCGGTCGTTTTTGTGTATAATAGTCAAGTAATAAAGTACTCTTGATTATCGATATAAGTACATTTTAACCTTGTGATATGTTTCGATAGTTTGTTAATATGAATATGTCAGCTGACATAGTGGTTTTTTATGTGTGTGCTGACAGAGAGGTTTAAGGGTTTAAGCGCACTATGGCAGAGAAGAAGGCTCTTGGAAAATTACTGATTGATTCTGGCATTATTACTGATGAACAGCTGACTATGGCACTCGATCAGCAGCGAATATCTAAGAAGAGACTCGGAGAAGTCTTAGTCGATTTGAATATAGTCACAGAACGCCAGATTCTTGAAGTGTTGGAATATCAGCTTAAGATTCCTTTTTTCGATTTGAATAAGTTCGAAATCGATGAAGAATGTCCTCTGCTGATCAATGAAGCGATGGCCAGGCGTCATCAGATATTACCTGTAAATAGAGAGAATAATGAACTGATAGTAGCTATGACGGATCCACTCAATCTACAGGCGCTTGATGATGTTAGAATATTCACGGGTATGTCTGTAAAACCGATTATGGCCACACAACAGGATGTATTAAGCTCGATCGATCGATTTTATAGCCGTGAGGATGCTGAGAAGGCTGTTGAGGACTTCAAGAAAGAGATCGATTTCGCACAGATCAGCGAGAGTGACAATGAAGCTCTCAGTGATGTCAGTAACGCACCGGTTGTCAGGCTGGTAAACTCAGTTATTCAACATGCAATCAGGTCGAGAGCAAGCGATATACATATTGAACCTTTTGATAAGCATCTGCGTATCAGATTTCGTGTTGATGGTGAGCTTCTGGAAATAATGAAATCGGCAAAAGCCGCACATGCTGCAATAGTGACTAGAATCAAGATCATGGGTAAGATGGATATCGCTGAGAAGAGAGTTCCTCAGGATGGCCGGGTTGAGATGTCGCTTGACGGCAAGGATGTAGATCTTCGTATCTCAATTTTACCGACAGTCTATGGTGAGAAGATAGTTATTCGTTTGCTTGGGCGCAGTGATTTGGTAATGTCAAAAGAGCAGCTGGGATTCTCTGAGAGCAATATTGTTCTTTTTGATGGAATCATTAAGAGTACAAACGGTATTATCCTTGTTACAGGACCAACAGGCTCGGGTAAAACAACAACCCTATATGCTGTTTTGCGAGAGCTAAATAAAGTTAACAAGAACATCATAACTGTTGAGGATCCGGTTGAGTATAGGTTGGAGGGTATCAATCAGGTACAGGTAAATACCAAAGCGGGGCTGACTTTTGCCAATGGGTTAAGATCAATCTTGCGTCAGGATCCGGACATAATTATGATTGGTGAAATTCGAGACGGAGAAACAGCTCAGATCGCCGTCAGAGCTGCTATTACTGGCCACCTTGTGCTTAGCACGATGCATACTAATGATTCAGCCTCAACTGTATCAAGACTAGTGGATATGGGTGTGGAGCCATACCTGGTTTCGTCCTCGGTAGTTGGTGTTACAGCACAGAGACTGCTTAGACGAATTTGTCCTGAATGTAAGATTTCTTATCAATCGGATCGTGCGGAGATGGATGTACTTAGATTAAGAGAGCCGATTACGCTTTACAAGGGTGCAGGCTGCAGTAACTGCAACCATACCGGTTATCGTGGCAGAATCGCTATTCATGAGATTATGCAGGTTACTAGTCAAATCAGGGATTTGATCGATAAGAGAGCAAGTATAGATCATATCAGAAATGTTGCTGTCAAGCAGGGTTCAACTTCTCTTAGGGAAAATAGTGTCGAGTTAGTACGCAAGGGAGTCACAACAATAGATGAATTATTAAAAGTAACATACAGCATTGAATAGATGATGTGATGAGGAGGCCATGAATGGATAAAATGGATATTATGCAGATGCTGACAGATGTTGTTAGAATAAAAGCATCTGATCTTCATATTACTGTTGCGATACCGCCGATGATCAGAGT
>JAAYFZ010000284.1 GCA_012727965.1 Clostridiaceae bacterium | reverse complement strand
TATATAGGTTATATCGGACCGTTGTCCGCATGATCAATAATGATCTGCAGGCAGCGGTCTTTTTTTATATCGAAGCCACAAAACTTGATTTAATCACGACTTTTACCAGATTTAATATAAATATTAAGCAAATCTTAAGAATTTATGCTGTTTGTTTTAAGGAACACTGGTGCATAATAGTTCTCGGAGGGAATAGTTATGTATAACATTCTAATTTGTGATGATGAGAAGGATATAGTTTCTGCGCTTCAGATTTACCTGACCGCTGATAATTATCAGCTGTATACAGCGTCTAACGGCGCCGAGGCGGTGAGGCTGGCTGATGAGCTGGAACTACATCTGATTCTGATGGATATCATGATGCCGGTCATGGACGGCATTGCTGCTATGCGCAAGATCAGAGAGAAGCACAATACTCCGATCATTCTCTTAACGGCAAAAGGCGAAGACATCGATAAGATCATGGGACTTAATCATGGTGCTGATGATTACGTGACCAAGCCTTTTAATCCGGTTGAGCTGCAGGCCAGAGTAAAATCACAGCTCAGGCGTTTTATGCAGCTAGGTGGTGGGTCAGTAAAAAACAGCCAGATCGGGATCGGCGGGATACTGCTGGATGACAAAGATAAAAGTGTGACAGTTGATGGCGAACCCGTCAGTCTGACGCCGACTGAGTATGAGATCCTACTGCTGCTGATGCGTAATCCCGGACAAGTATTCTCTCCAAAAGCAATTTATCGCAAGATCTGGCAGGACAATGGTTATGGCTCGGAAAATACTGTAGCTGTGCATATCAGACATTTGCGTGAGAAGCTGGAAATAGATCCGGCGGAACCAAGATATTTGAAGGTCGTATGGGGCCAGGGCTATAAGCTGGTTGAGCAGTAATTTCGCTAAAACAGCTTGCAAGCTTGAATAAATACTAAGAGATGAAAGAACTGAGGAAGAAACAATGAATAAGATAACAGGCAACCTAGCCGTCAAAGCAATTACAATAGTTCTCCTGATCGCTGCTGTTATTACAATGGTCGCATCGGGTATAGGGCTTATTATATCGATTGATAGAAATTACTTTGAGCTTGGTCGGGAAGAGGCGAAGACGTATTGGGTCGAGAGAATTGTCGATCAAATGTCTGTAGAGTCATTCTATTTCAATTATTCAAGAGATAATAATGAGGAAAATATTGTCAATAATGGCGATAGACTCCCTGGAACCAATTTCTACTTTGAGATCAAGGACTCTACCGGTAAGCTAGTTGCTGGCAGCAAGCCAGAGTTTACACCATACTATTCAAGTGTAGAAGAAGTAAGGGACTCCGGCTGGTATTATGATAATGAATCTGGCAAGGATGTAGAGTATGATAGCGGTAAATTTACAGTATACGGCTATGTTGATGGCACTCTGCAGATGAAGGATCAGTTCTACTATAATGAAATGGCCATTAGATATCTCTATAGTAATCGATTCAATTTAATCTGGCTGACGATAGGTTCTTTTTTGCTTGTTACAGCTCTCTTGATATTTCTAATTGTTTGCTCTGGCCGTAGATCTGGCAGCAAAGAAATTAAAACTCGCTGGTTTGACCGAATACCCTATGATCTCGTGTTTGCGGCAGCAATCCTTGTTGGAATCGGTCTGGCAATAATAGCTTATGAGCCCCTTAACTACTTAAGCTATAGTTACAGCCATAATTACTATGTGTCTTATGAGCTGATCGTGATATCGCTTGCTTTTGTAGTCGGTCTTCTGCTGATGACAGCCTTCTTGATGACTACAGTTGTCAGAATCAAGACCAGGAGTCTTCTCAAAAACACTCTAATCTAT
>JAAYFZ010000283.1 GCA_012727965.1 Clostridiaceae bacterium | reverse complement strand
GGTTTTCCTTTCTTAAGTGTAGTATTTGTATCAAATCTGCCGGCTGACTATTTTTATCAGCCGGCAGCAGATCACCTAGATAAAGATATCAGAGAATTACATCAGCAGTCAATGAGACAATCATTTGATTAACGCAAATTGTCTTAAAACCTGAGGCAGTAAGCCTCCGTGCATCCACGTCTCAAGCTCAACCTCACTGTCAATTCTTATAACTGCCCCAAATGTTATTGTCTTGCCATCAGCAGTTGCAGCGGAGACCTTAAGCTGACCACGAGGTCTGATCGACTCAGTAAATCTAGGGAAGCTGTATTCCTCCATACCAGTCAAGCCAAGCGTTGCGGCATCTTCTCCTTCGGAAAACTCAAGAGGCAAAACTCCCATGCCAATCAGATTACTACGATGAATGCGTTCATAACTCTGGGCTATAACTGCCTTAACTCCAAGCAGAGCAGTTCCTTTTGCAGCCCAGTCTCTTGAGCTGCCTGAACCATATTCTTTTCCAGCAAGTACGATCAGAGGTGTACCTTCTGATTGATATTTTTCACTAGCCTCAAATACTGTCATTGTCTCACCGGTCGGCACATGCAATGTATAACCACCTTCCGTTTCTGGAACTATTTTATTCCTGATCCGAATATTTGCGAAGGTTCCTCTGATCATTACTTCATGGTTGCCTCGTCTGGACCCGTAAGAGTTGAAATGCTCAGGCAGAACGCCATTATCCTGCAGATATTTGCCCGCCGGTGACGAAGGCTTGATACTGCCTGCAGGTGATATGTGATCCGTGGTTACGCTGTCACCAAGCCAGAGCAATACCCTAGCCTTATTAATTGCTGTTATTTCCGGTTTCTCACTTGGCATATTCTGGACAAAAGGCGGCCTCTTGATATATGTTGATTCTTCCTGCCAGACATACAGCCGTCCTTCGTCTGCACTCATTCTATTCCAGCTGTCGTTGGCGCTAAGCGCTTTATTATACTCTGTTTCAAAAAATACTTTGTCTACTGAATGGGCAATAATCTTTTTTATTTCACTTTCATCAGGCCAGATATCACGCAAATAGATTGCTCTGCCGTTTTTATCTATTCCTAGAGGAGCGTTGACTAAATCATTTCGAACATTACCGGACAAGGCATAAGCAACTACCAGAATTGGAGAAGCAAGATAGTTCATCTTAACCTGTGGATGAACTCTGCCCTCGAAATTTCTATTGCCACTTAGCACAGCAGCTGCGTTTAACCCCTGTTCATCAATAATCGATGCGACTTCGGGAATAAGCGGTCCGCTGTTACCTATACAGGTAGTGCAGCCATACCCTGCCGTTTGGAAACCAAGCTTATCAAGGTATGGGGTAAGTCCTGCTTTGTCCAGATATGCTGTGACAACACGAGAACCTGGCGCCAGGCTGGTCTTGACATAACCCGGAACCTTTAGACCTGCTTCTACAGCTTTTTTGGCCAGCAGACCAGCACCTATCATGACAGCAGGATTAGATGTATTTGTACAGCTTGTGATAGCGGCTATAACAACTGCGCCATCACTGATCTGTTCTGTACCGCCTGTGAGCTCCAGCTTGAAGCTGCGCTCTGTCTGATCCGCAGGCATTCCAAATCCACCGCTCTCGATGGAAGCAGTAAGATCGTGCTCTGCTTGCGCCATCATGTCATCCAGATAAATCAAATCCTGAGGCCTCTTGGGGCCAGCCAGACTCGGTCTCACAGATGTGAGATCGAGTTCAAGAGTTTTTGTGTAAATCGGGTCAGGCTGACCAGCCTCGAGAAACAAGCCCTGCAGTCGGCAATACTTCTCAACCAGCCGAATTTGCTCAGGTGCTCTGCCGGTTGATTCCAAATAAGCAAGAGTCTGGCTATCGACAGGGAAAAATCCCATAGTTGCTCCATATTCCGGCGACATGTTGGATACAGTTGCTCTGTCTTCGACACTTATGTTATGAATCCCCTCGCCAAAGAATTCTACGAAGCGTCCGACTACACCGTGTTTGCGCAGGATATTTGTCACAGTCAGTGCCAGATCAGTTGCGGTAACACCTTCCGACAATCGTCCTGTCAGCTTCATGCCGATAACCTCAGGCAATAGCAGCGAAATGGGCTGCCCAAGCATCGCCGCTTCTGCCTCGATGCCGCCGACACCCCAGCCAGGAACACCGATGCCATTGATCATGGTGGTATGTGAGTCAGTTCCAACTAGTGTATCTGGCTTGAGCCAGACACCATCGGTGCGTTCCTCTGATACCACAACTGTTGCCAGCTTCTCTAGATTGACCTGATGCACAATACCGGCAGAAGGCGGGAACGCCCTGAAGCCGCTGAAAGAACCTTGTGCCCACTTGAGGAATTGATATCTTTCCTGATTACGCTCATATTCTTTCTCAATATTACAGTTAAGAGCATCACTGCTGCCGAAGCAGTCTATCATCTGT
>JAAYFZ010000282.1 GCA_012727965.1 Clostridiaceae bacterium | reverse complement strand
ACCACCGATCACACCCAGATCCCACCTCAGCGTCTCTCCAACTATCTCAGCACCAGGAGCCGTGCCCTCAACTAATTCAAAATCTCTGCCGATCACATCAACAATCACTGCGTTCTCAGCAGCAGCATTTATATAACCAGATATACTGGCAAAAGCCGAGTTCAAACTATCAGTGTCTGTTACTTCAAAATATCTTTCATGATATCTATCATCACCAGATGGATTCAAAACATCATACATTACATCGTCATAACTATCTGGATCCGAAATACCAACCGTAAAGATTTTCGCATCAAATCCATCTCTTATAAGCCGTGCTTCGTTAACCGCTTTGTCTCTGTACTCTGAATCATAATTATCGCCTTCTCCCACAGTTATGCCATAGGTTTCCTCATACACAGTCTCATAAATTAGTAAATCCTCCCTCCATATACTTTCAATACTTACATAAGCCGTTGAATAGGCGAGTGTCGGCTGACCATCAGAAATCAGTACAACTACTTTTTGCATATCTGGATCGCTTCCATCAAGCTCCTGCCTTGCCTGATATAAACCAGCCTCGATATTAGTACCGTTTTCAGCAACTAAGTCATCAAGGCAAGAATTAATCTCATCCAAATCATTTGAAAAGCTCAAAACCGCACTTGCATCATTAAACGGATCATCAAAAGAAATCCATTTATCGTCTTCATATGTTCTACCCTTTTTGTCACCGGCATATTTAACTACCGTAACACTGCTATTAGAATTATCTGTAAGAACACTATTGGCAAAAGCCTTCGCCGCTATTTTTACAGCATCAAGGCGGGTTTCACTTGTATCACCTATTTGAGAACCCATACTCTCGGAAGTATCTAGCACCAGTACTACATCTAATGGCTCCTGACTTATAACCTTCGAACCTGCTGCTGACAAGGTTATAGTGTACTCTCTGTTGTCCTGATCTAAACTCACAGGAACAGCAGTTTTTGAAATTGCAATCTCACCTGCTTCTATTTGTTGATCTGAATTTACTTCTGCATCTGCTGAAACATAAATCGTTGATGAGATCATCAAGATTAGAACTAAAAGAATGATAAAGAGCCACCCGGTTGAATTCTGCAAATAATTCCGTCTCATGTTAAAATTCCTTCCTTTCGAATCACCATGTTGTCTATCTTCATTTCATTTATTTTGTAAACTCCCCCTCATAAAATCAGATAGAAACTAAATAAAAAAAATTTACGCCACTATTATATTGTTGCATTACGCCACTTGTCATTTATAACAGATCTATTGTGTACAAAAGTCTTATATAAAGGCATTTTGTACTTGCGTTTATCGTTTTTTTCTTGTATGTCAGCAGAAATATCGCAAAACTATCTCGCAAACATAAAAAGAGCCGCAGTTTTCACTGCGACTCTCAAAATGCATGTTGTTCGATTTCAATTATTTGTCATCATCTGAATCTGTCTGTTTTTTGCTCTTGTGAATGATCAGTCCCATGCCTGCAGCTATTGCCAGAAGAGCCAGACCGATAGGCCATAATGGCGCTTCTTCACCACTTTTAGGTATTTGTGTTTGTACAACACTAATTGTGGAAGGAGTTGCCAGAGGTACTGATGATGAGATGGGATTGATAGAAATTACTGGTGTAGGCTGAGCAAGAGGTGTTAATGATGTTGTGACATCAATGCTTTGCAATGTCTCCTCTTCTGAGCTTGTTTCACCAGATGTGGTTTCACCAGTTGTCTCCTCTGGAGGCTCTGTCACATTGATACTAGCGGAATCTTCAACAATGGTTGACCAAACAATTGTAGGTGCTTCAATTTCGCTGTCATCACCCTCAACCACCAACGCTCTTGGCATCATGTTTATGTTGTAGATAAAGGCATTAATAATGGCAGTATTTGTTATAGGTGAAATATCTACATCATCTGCGGTTGCAGTGTACTGATAGCTCAATGTGATCTCATCTTCTGGCTGCATATCGAAGAAATGCAGACAGGCAACACCATTTCCATCGTCTTCGAAGATATGAACATTATCATCTTGATCCGTAGCTTCTTGTCCAATTTCAGCCATGTCATCCGTTAAGACAATGTGATGGATATCAAGTTCACCACTATTTCTGATGGTTACCTCATAGCCAGCAGTCTCACCGATTTCGATATCTGCGGATTCGCCTCGAGGACCATCTGTCGTCAGATTTGCAACAGTTTTTATGACCTCTACACCAGGTTCAGGAATATAATCATTGATAATATCTAATCCGTCATAGCCTGTTGTGTAGAGATCTGCAGCTGCTTCATCACCTTCTAAATATTCTTCAGCTACACGGTATACATATCGATTGCCTTCATTATCAAATTCAGGCAGATCCTCGAATAGGAAATCCCATTCATTTGAGTCCCAGTCACCGTATATCGTCTGAGTCATATAAGGCATCTCTGCATCGGTCAGTACGATCTCACCGTCATCTTCTTCCAGATTATTAAAGTCTGCCTCCACATCACAGACCCTTACTGCAAATAGGGCAAACCTGGCTATATTTTCTTTATAGACATATTT
>JAAYFZ010000281.1 GCA_012727965.1 Clostridiaceae bacterium | reverse complement strand
CTGAGCGCGCCCATAACATCCATCTCACAGGCACTCGGTTTGCCTCTCATTCCCATCATGCTCATAGGCAGACAGGTAGCGACACCATAATCGGTCTCAACTGCATCCCAGCATTGAACGGCAGATGATGTGCATTCGTTTTCATCTACATATGCTTCAATAGCAATACTGAGTCTGGCCTGATGGTCGATCTGCTCTGCTGTCGCCTGCTCATTCATATTGCCGTATTCTTCAAATTCGGCAATTTTCGCATCGATCAGTGTCTTGTCAGAGATTGAGCGGGCATGATGAAGTATCATGGACATGTCAACAACCGAAATGTTGATACCGGAGCGCTGCAAAAGCTTCTCACTGTATCTGACAGTATGAAAAGCATCAGGTCTGGCTCCTATCGCTGCGATTCTGGCATTTGCCAAGCCCTTAACGACATCGCAGACAGCGGCAAATTTTCTGACATCCGCTTCAAATTCGGGACTGTTGACGGAACATGTATGTTTGTCAGTTAGTGAAAACTTGATACCACATTGGCGGAAATTATTACAGACAGAAATCTTGCCGCAGAATGCGTCGCGCCTATTCGCCAGATCTAGTTTATTTAAATCATCATTGCTGGCCTGGATCAGTATCGGCACATTCAGTTTTGCCTGAAGTACTGCCTCAGTCACACTAAGCTCATCACCAAAATTGGGCATGCTGATAATAATTCCGTCGATTTCAGCAGCATGACTGCGGAATAATTCAGCGCACCTACGTGCATCCTGAATAGTTTCAACTCCGCCGCCTTTTGTATCTGACTCAGTGAGCGAAATACTGTTATGCCCCCAGGAATTGAGGCATGAAATTAATTCCTCGCGTCCAGCTGAAACGACATGATCCGGGAAGAAAGAACGATTACAAACGATTAATCCAAATGTAGCCATGAAATTACACCTCACTAATTTTCTACTTTTTATACATTACACTTTTAACTGCCTGGTCCCAGCCGAGGGTCAGTTCTGCAACCTGCTGCTCGGCCATTATAGGTTCATATATCCGTCCTGCCTGCTGCCATGCGGTAATTTGACTTGGTTCGTTGAAGAAGCCGAGCTTGAGGCCGCCCATATATGCCGATCCCAGTGCCGAGATTTCCTGGGCTATACTGCAACGAACGGGACAGCTTAGAATATCTGCCTGAAACTGCATCAAAACCGAGCTTCTTGTTGGACCGCCATCGACTCTCAGCTCAGAAAGTTCAGTTTCCATAGCTCTAACAACAGCGTGATTCTGATATGCTATTGATTCCAATGCGGCTCTGGCTATATGTCTGCGTGTGCTGCCTCTATTCATCCCAACCAGAGCCGCTCTGGCTTTGCTGTCAAAATACGGGGCACCCAAACCAGAAAAAGCTGGCACAAGATAGACGCCTTCAGATGAATTTACTTGTTCAGCCAGCTCATCAATTTCCTGTGGACTGGAAACCAGTTCAACCTCATCGATCAGCCAGTTCAGAGTGTCTCCCGAGCTTGTAACATTGCCTTCAAGCACATAGCTGACCTCATCATGCCAGCCCCAGGCCAGCGAAGCAGCAATACCTTCCGGAGGTTCTTTCATGCTTTTACCGACATTGAGCATAATGCTCGAGCCTGTTCCGTATGTTGCTTTTGCCATACCAGGTCTTAGGCAGCCTTGTCCGAAGAGAGCCGCGTGAGAATCACCCATAACGCCAGCTATTGGCAGCTTCCTAATCGTCAGATTCTCTCTGGTCTCGCCGAAGATACTGTCAGAAAATACGATCTCAGGCAAGCATTTTGCAGGTATATCGAAGAGTTCGCACAGGCGCTCATCCCACTTAAGCGTTTTGAGATTGAACAGCTGTGTTCTGCTGGCATTTGAATAATCAGTCTTAAATGATGCTCCACCTGTCAGACGAAAAATCAAGAAACTGTCGATCGTACCGATACAGGCTTCGCCATTTTGTGCTTTTTGTTTTAACCCAGGAACATGTTGCAGCATCCAGGCCGCTTTTGCAGCTGGAAAATAAGCTGATAAAGGAAGTCCTGAGAGTTGACGTATTTGTTGTGAATGATCACTTAGCTTCTCACAGATGCCCGCACCGCGTTGGCACTGCCATACTATCGCAGGAGCCAGAGGCTTGCCGGATTTGCGATCCCAGGCCACTGTTGTTTCACGCTGATTGCATATCGATAAACCGGCGATTTCTCCGTTATAATTTGAAGCTTGTTCTACCATCAGTTTTATCAGCTTCAAGACATTTTGCCAGATTTCTTCAGCATCATGCTCGACCCAGCCCGGCGCAGGATAGTACTGCTTATGAGGCAGCGAGTCTTTTGCCTTGATGAAACCGTGATTATCGACCAGTAACGCTTTTGTACCAGCTGTACTCTGATCGATTGCTAAAATGAAGGACATACTATTACCTCACACCTAATTTTCGGCTAGCTTATTTGAGCAGCTCTTGTGCTGCGTTGATTATGTTATCGGCAGTCAGACCATAATGCCGGAAAACTTCAGCACTTGAGCCAGTGATTATATTCTCATTTGGCAATGCGATCCTACGCATTTTTTTCGGTTCATTCTCAGCAAGCAGCGAAGCTACAATGCTGCCCAAACCGCCGTTTATGCTATGTTCTTCAACGGTTATTACTGCCTTACATCCCGATGCTGTTTCAAGTATCTTTTCCTCATCAAGCGGCATCAAGGTATGTATATCGATAACGGCAGCTGAAATTCCAAATTCTCTTAGCCTCAGACCGGCCTGCCAGGCATGCCAAACGGTTTCGCCACAGGCATAAATAGCGATATCCGTGCCTTGCATCAGCTCGATAGCCTGGCCGATCTCAAACTCCGGCATAAGGCCGCTCTCTCCCTCAGGCCCATAAAGATCAGGCACTGCGCCTCTGCCCATGCGAACATAAACAGGGCCAACATGCTCTGTCAGAGCAGCTGTCATCTGCCTGGTCTGCCAGGCATCGGCGGGCAGTATCACTGTAAGTCCAGGGATCGCTGTCATAGTCGCGATATCTTGCAGGCTATGGTGACTTGTACCAAGTGCGCCGTAGCTGACACCACCGGAGATACCGATTATTTTCGCGTTACTGCCTGAATAGGCTATATCTACTTTTACCTGCTCTGCGCTGCGCATCGAGTAAAAGCAGGCAGGTCCCGCAACAAAAGGCTTGAGTCCGGCATTTGCCAGACCAGCGGCCAATCCGACACAGTTTTGTTCAGCGATACCTACTTCGATAAATTGGTCAGGAAGTTCGCTTGCGAAATCTCCAAGCATGACTGATCCACGGGAATCAGTGCATAGCACAACTATATTTTTATCATCGGTGGCTTTTGCCAGTATTTCCTGGGAAAATGCCTGTCTACAAGGAATACTCATTATTCAGCCTCCTGTTGTTTCAGTTCTGTCAGCGCCTGCTCGAGCTGTTCGGCAGTTGGTACACCATGGTGCCATTTAGCTGTATTTTCCATGAATGATACGCCTTTCCCCTTGATGGTGTGCGCTATTATCATTCGCGGCTTGCCTTCTAAACGCGGAGTATTATTCAGCAAATTAACCAATTCCGGGATGTCATGCCCATCGGCCTCGATCGTTTCCCAGCCAAATGCTTCCCACTTAGCCTTAAGCTGTTCCAGTTTCATAACATCTTCGGTCGATCCACTGATCTGAAGACCATTTCTGTCAATAATCGCTGTCAGATTATCAAGTTTATAATTGGCGGCGGACATCGCGGCTTCCCAGACACTTCCTTCGGCAAGTTCGCCGTCACCCATCAGCACATAAGTGCGGAAGCTTCTGCCGGTTTTCTTGGCACCCAAAGCCATACCAGCTGCAACAGATAGCCCATGTCCAAGTGCACCTGAACATATTTCCATGCCTGGCACCTTGTTGGTTGGATGACCAATCAGCCTGGAACCATATTTGCTGAATGTCGCCAGCTCTTCTCGCGGGAAGAATCCCAGATCTGCCAGTATGCAGAGATACCCCTCTACTGAATGGCCTTTGCTAAGAACAAATCGATCTCTATCAGGCCATTTGGGCTCCTGGGGTCTGATATCCATAACACCATAGAAGAGTGCTGTTAGAATATCTACACTTGATAGAGAGCCTCCAGTATGACCTGTTTTCGCTTCGTAAATCATTTTCAGCAGTGCTGTTCTTGTTTGGGCCGCGATTATTTCATAATTCACAGTTGACATTGTTACCTCCTAAGCCGATTGATCAGATGATCAGATGGCTGGATTCTGTTATTAAGGTTTTCGAGTAATGCAAATCTAAAACTAGTCAAATATATTTAGATATATATAAATGTTTTAGTTAGTTTGCATACGGCTTGTAGACTGTTATAAGCCTGATTT
>JAAYFZ010000280.1 GCA_012727965.1 Clostridiaceae bacterium | reverse complement strand
GCTTCTCTAATATGTTAATGGACTCGATCATCTTCTCTTCTTCAGAAACGATGTTATCGAGCTCATCGACATTTCCCTCAACGATTGCCATACGCTTGCTGTCGGATGACTTAAGCAGATCGCAATAGATTTCATGTTCCTGCTCAAGAAGCTTCAGCAGGCTGCTAAGCGTTTCGCTCATAAGTGCTACCACCTGTATCAGACGATCGTATCCAGACCAAGACCAAGCTGCTCAACCATGCGCTGGCTGATGACCTCAGCATTCGGTTTGTACTGACCGCTTCTGATTTGTTCTTTGATCTCATTGACCTTCTCTGAATTGAATTCATCGGCCTGGCGGGCTGTTCTTAGCATGCCTGCCTGTTCAAGACCCTGTTTGGACAGCTCAACACGATCAGACTGAGTGGTCAGACTGGACTGTGTGTTCTGTGCCTGATGCTTAGAATTATTCTCATATCTCTTGATGGCACTTGCGCTGATACTAGGATCTATTCTCATATATATTCCTCCCCGTACAAACACTTCAGGTCGATTTTCAACTGAGGTGTCATATGTTGCTAACTATTATATCGAACAGTTCAGGGATTTCTTGAATGCATTCTTTCGTTAAATTCCTTGTCATCCTTCTTCTTGTTTTTGTTCGACCTGTCAAGAGTCGGCTTAGAGTCAGCAGAGGGGCTATAGCCAATGGATTTTTGTGCTCTCTTCAGTTCGCTGCTAAGATTGCCCTGGCAGCTATCACAGTAGCGGCCAGTAGAGATACTGGTGCCGCAGCGTTCACACTGCAGTTCCGAAGAACTTGAATCAAGCTCGAGACGACCATCACGCAGCAGCGCCAGAATGCTTCTCTCGTCAACTTCTGTAGCATCTGCTATTTCCTGAATACCTTCATTGGGATGCTCATAAATATAATCACGCACTATGCGGAATTCTCTGTCGATCTCGTCGACACAGCGGGGGCAATATGGACTGGCTATGTAGTTAAATAGCTTGCGGCAGCGTCTGCAGGTTTTCACATTGTTCATTTGTACACTCTCCATATGACATAATATTCTTATCTGCTAAACATAAGATGTCCCGGTTTATCTTCTGATGTCGTTGGCCGTGCCTCTCATATTGTCGGTAGTCGTTATAGCTCTGCTAAGGAAGGTATATGCTCTCTGAGCCTCGATCAGCTGTGTCATCTCTTCGGCCAGATCAACATTTGAGCCTTCTATTGCACCTTGTCTGATCTGATAGGCATCCGCGGCCTGAGCCTGGCCGGAAGCTTCCGATTCCTGCCAGTTTCTGCCGCCGGCAGCGTCTAGTCCCAGCGGGTTCGTGAAATTGAAAAGTCCAAGCTGTGCAACTTCCTCGCCGTTATTTGTAATCTGACCGGCAGTCGAAATTGTCAGATTTATCAGCGAGGTCTCAGATGTGATCTGTTGCAGGTTCTGGTCAAGTACAAACTGACCATTGCCATTTACCAGATAATGCTGGCCATTTTGCTCACTCGTCTGGAAGGCTCCATCTCGAGTATATCTAACCTCACCATTGGCATCCTGCACAGCGAAGAAGGCCGCGCCGCTGATGGCGGCATCGAGGCTTCTGCCAGTATCGAGCAGAGGGCCCTGGGCCAGGCTGGTCGTAGTCGCGCCAGTCAGAACCCCTGTTCCCCGGAGCAGATTCTCCTGACTCTCGGGATCAGCTGGATTGCGCATAGCCTGATAGATCGTGTCTTCGAAATCGACACGCTTACGCTTAAACCCATGTGTATTTACATTGGCAATATTGTCAGCCAATGTATCTATTTTGTTTTGCTGTGCCACCATACCGGCAGCAGCTGAGTAGAGAGCTTGTGTCATAAATATTTACCTCCGACTAATACCTGAATCAATCAGCCGTTATTCTTGTTATCGGTATAGATCATCAGACCTTGCCGAGCTCATTGACGGTTTTTCCCAGTTTCTCATCCATGATCCTGATCATACGTTGATTGATCTCATAGCTGCGCTGGATCTCGATCATATTGACCATTTGATTGGATAGGTCGACATTTGACATTTCTATGAAGCCCTGGCGCAATTGCACCTGCTCGGCGGGTGTCGCTTCACCGCCCTGCAGTGTATAGAGATTGCCGCCCTGCTTGCGAAGCGTTGTCTCATCCTCAACATCCATGATGCGCAGACGGTCGATCAGTTGTCCGCCAGCCTGAATATTACCTGTGCCGTCTATCGAAAAATCTGATGTGCCGATATTGATCTGACCGTTCTCACCGAGAACACGATGACCAGATGCGGTAGTCAAAAATCCATCCGGGTCGAGCTTGAAATTGCCGGCTCTAGTGAGTCTCTCGCCCTCCGGTGTCTCCACAGCGAAGAAACCGTCACCAAGAATGGCGACATCTGTTGTACTCTTAGTCTCTTGCAACGATCCGACAGCAAAATGTGTCATGACCTCATCGACATGAATACCGGTATTAAGCGGACCAACATCCTCAGTTCTCTGAACGATCGAAGGGTCATTCATACGCTCGATCATCATATCATCGAATGATCTTGAGAGCAGACTTTCCTGCTTATAGCCCACGGTCGTAGCATTTGAAAGGTTGTTGACAACAACATCCATACGTCTCTCTTGAGTTAGCATGGCAGTAGTCGCGGTATAGAGTCCTCTGATCATATTTATCGATCCTCTCTTCGGTTCTGTTTCATCCTGGAAACAGCAGCGGCAGCGAGTGAAATTTTCTTATATATATCTCGTAATTATATCACAAAATCAAGCTCTCAATGGCGGCAAAAGCTACGCTTTCAGCGCATTTTCTAATTATAGGGCAAGACTTTTTTCATCATATTCTTCAGCTTCAGGATTATGC
>JAAYFZ010000279.1 GCA_012727965.1 Clostridiaceae bacterium | reverse complement strand
GACTTGGTTCGCTATATCTAATACATAATCATGTCCATTATCGATCAGTTCCTTTGCCTTGCTTAATCTATAATCCGATATATAGTCATTCATTGTTACCCCGGTTTCACGCTTAAATAAGTAACAGAGATGGCCATAATTTACGAATACATTTTCTGCTATTTCTTTCAGATTAAGTTCTGGATCAGTATGGTTTTGGTGAATATAAGCAAGAGCCTTGCCAACAAAGATTGAGGATGCTGCTTTTTTCGTTCTGCAGATAGCTTCGACTATATGTTCTATTTTTTTCTTAACATACTTTTCCATATCCTCTATCCGATGAATTTTTTGCAGCTCCTGAATCGCATCAATAAGATCCAATCCAGAGTCGTCTGCATCCATTTTCATCTCGGCCAAAAGCTCAAGACATGTAGAAATAATATCGATACAGGTAATTCTAAGAAGCGCAGAGCTGGTACAGCTTAATCTGATTTCTCCGAAAATGCGATCGAGAAGGTCATAGCACCGTACTATCTCACATAGTCTCATTTCGATTAGTAATTGTTGTCTGTAAGCTGTCGTATAATATACCTCAGACAGCCGGCTGTCTGATATCGCGTGAAATGGTATGATCTTGTTGTCGCCAACTATGATTCTATTGCTTAACGCGTTTACAGCTTCATTGTAAGATACTTTTATATCTTCAAGCTTACTATAGATCCCACCAACACCAATAGTAACTGTGAAGTTCAGATGTTCAGCGACAGTATCTCTAACCTGAAACAGCCGGGGTATGACTTTTGCAAATATGTCTTCATCCGAGATGTGATCGAAGCCCAGTATAATACATATTTTCCCATAATTATCAGCGCATATCGCTCCATGATTTCTATCCAGAACTGAGTGCTCAATAATTTCAGTCACCGCCTGAGACCACAGAGCCTGCTCATCTTCATCCCAAAGCTGATCATTACTCGCGTCAATTTCAACTGCAACCACCAACAGCTTGGGCATAAGCAGATCTATCCCCAAATACTTAATTTTTTGCGCTAGCATTTTCTGTGTTAAGTTGCTATTGCCATATAGAAGCATATGCAGCAATTGATTGCGCAGCAGCGGCTGATTTTGGCTGATGCGCTCCTTGAGCTGATCTAGCTCAATTGAGATGTTCTTCTCTTGGTTAATTAGCTCTCTGATTTCATTTAGGGCTCTTAAGAGTTTAATTTTATTTACCGGCTTAAGTATGAAGCTATGTACTCCAAGCTCGATTGCCTGTAAGGCATAGTTAAACTCATCATGTCCTGAGATAATTATAACTTTGGACCTAATTTTTTCTTCCTTAATGATCTGCATTACCTCCAGACCATTTAGCATAGGCATGTTTATGTCAAGCAAGATAATATCCGGCTTAGTCGTTTGGATTTGTGATATTGCGTCATCACCATTATTTGCTTCACCACATATGCTAAAACCATTTGCAGTCCAGTCGATCGACTCTTTGAGAGCTTGTCTGAAATAGTATTCGTCGTCGGCAATAAAAACCTTCAGCATTATCTCATCTCCTCCACACAGGCTCGTTTACAGCTTAACTGGTAAAATATGTACTGACACTTTTGTCATAACTCCAACTTCACTCTCAATCTCAATTCTGCCTTTATTGCCATACTTCAAACGCAGACGATTCTGGATATTGCTCAGGCCATAACTGGGACCGCCGGTCTCTCCAGAACTCATGATTTGCGATATTTTATCTGACGATATGCCAACACCATCATCAGCAATCTCTATAATAATTTCTTCGTTTAAAAAATATCCCTTAATGCTAAGAAGTCCTTTTTTGCTTTTATTCTTCAACCCATGATAAATGGCGTTCTCCACGATCGGCTGCAATGTAAGCTTGGGAATACTATAATTGTTGATGCTCTCATCAATATCCATTTCAAAATCCATGAACTCCATGTATCGGAATTTTTGAATATTCAGGTAGCTGCAGGTGATCTTCAGTTCATTTTTTATGGAAATAACATCGTCACCCTTACTAAGACAGATTCGGTAGAATTGCGAAAGATTATTTACAGTTTCATTTGCCTTGTCCAGCATACCTAATGTAATGAATGAATTGATCGTCTCCAGAGCATTGTACAAAAAATGCGGGCTTATTTGAGACTGCAATAGTCTGAACTCCATCTCTCTTTGCTTCTTGTTCTCTTGATTTACTTCATCGATCAGGCTCTCAATTCGATCCATCAAATTGTTGAAGCCCTCAGTCAGTATGCCTACCTCACCACCAACATCTGTTCTGGCACGGATACTCATGTCGCCTTTGATGATATCCTTCGTAGTATGTGTTAAACGAATAATGGGATTGACCAATCGATTGGATATGAAGTATGACAAAACAAACGCCATCAACAGGCAAAGTGATGTGACGATCAGGAGCGCTTTTGTAATATTTCTATTCTCCTCCATAATCTCATCCAGAGATATTATGCTCACAACATCCCAGTCAAATTCCTTATAGTGATGTGCTGAATACAGATACTGGGTCCCATTTGACATAATGATTCTGCTGCCTTCGTTTATCAGCAGATTGTACTCATCATTGGTTATTCCAAGGATTCCCTCAGCAGGCATATACAGCTCGGACTTCTCATTTGAAGAAACGATTACATCTTCTGAGTTGACTATAAAAAACCTATCAGCCTCATTCGTCTTGTTCTCTAAGTATATTTTCGAAATATTAGTTTCATCCACAAAAACAACTACTGTGCCGGTTTCGATTCCTGTATCCTTATCAATGATCGCTTTGCCCACAGCAAATACATCCTTGGTGGTTCCTGAATCATATGGCAAAGTAAACAAGCCAGACCAACAAGGTCTACCGAGACTAGATATTTTTTCGAAGTAATCTGCACCTAATACCTGCACAGGGTCAAATCTACCCAAGGTATATCCACTATAAACCACTTCATTTTCAATCAGGACGCTAGAACCGACTAATTGTGTACTTGGCGCAATAATATTACTTACTATCGAAGACATTAGAGAGCTTATTCTGATAGTCTCAAGTGGCAGCTCTTCGAGGCCATTTCTTTTATTCTTGTCAATTGTCAGCAAGGTTTGCTGCAGACGGTATTCAGAGGATATCATTCTGAGATAATCCTCGATACTCTTGACCATAGTTTCAAGATTCTTATCAATGAGTTGAAGTTCCCTCACCGCACTGCTCTGAGCCTTATCCATAAT
>JAAYFZ010000278.1 GCA_012727965.1 Clostridiaceae bacterium | reverse complement strand
TTTCATAATTGATACGAACGATGTTACCCGTACCCATCATTTCAGTTTGGGGTGTTCCATCAGACTTAAAAACCTGTACCTGATATCCTGCCGTTACACCGAGGCTACTGACAAATTGTTCAACAGTGTTTAGGTTCTGAGCAGGATCAAGACCGGTCATTACATTACTCTGCACCTTGATCGATTGCTGAGAGAAGCTTAGTGCCGGAACTGTTGGATTCTGAGGACGATAAACATCTGGAGGTATACTTCCGTCTGCGGCCTTTCTTATAATCGAAACAGTATATGCTCTCGTCTCACCTGCTTCGGCAACACCAGTAATTGTGATGATATTTGTTCCAGGCATGATACTGTATGTTCCAGTTCCCGTGATCGTTGCCTTGCCGTTTACTGGAGACGCCGTTATCGTTGTAGAAGTAATCTCGTGATTTAGTGTCATAGAATACTCTGTCACTGCCGGATCAAAGGGCTTATTCAGAGCAAGACCTGATACGTCCAAGGTTTTAATCCAGGGATTTCTGCTGCGTGCATCAGTCGGCTCAGGCACTGGAGCCTCCGGCATACCTGCAATAACAGGTATGATGAATTCGAAGCTATTATTCAGCTGATTCATATTCATAAAAGCCTTATATGTTGTCCTGCCTTCGTGAACAGGAGCATACAGATTACCCATGTATTGATGCCAGAATACACCATCATATTGATCATCAAGATCAAATTTCTGAAGATATATCGTTTGCTGATTCTTATTTATATATGACTTGCCTATGAAATTGGCACCGCCCACAATTGCTCTGTCTGGTAATTTCCATGGAATTAAGTACTCATTGTCAGTAGCTGTCTGCTCTGGTTTTCTATCAGGACCATATAATGCGTATTCGAGGCCGTTTCTGATCGGGTGATCGCCCTGAAATGCACCGATATTGTAAAAATTATAGTGGCCTGTAAGATCGAGTCCTTTATATGGATCGACATAAGTACCAGTAACAGAACCGCTTCCACCACCACCTGGAACGACAACCTCTATACGGGATCTGGCGGCAAGATGATAAGGGCTGACTCCTGAACTTACTGCAGCCTTAATGAAGTTATCTATATAAGTACCGTCCATAAATGTACCAGCCAAAATACTTGCGACGCCAGCTCTAGTATGAAGGGCACTATTATACTTCAGATTTTCGAACATGAAAACGGTGTCTTCATAGAGCCAGTTGCGTGGATCGAGATAATAGCCGATCGTCTGTTTGTTGGCCATGACCCATGTACCACTGTCATATGGCTTCCAGCTATCAGTTTTGTAATCAAATGATGCTGTTTCATATGACTTATAAGCACTGCTCCAACTATTTGGCAACAAGCTTCGACCGGGAACATTTTGAGCATTAATAATTGCATCCCAGCTGTAGTTTGAGTTAACCATCATTGGTGTAAATGTCCAATTCGGATGCTTCGTTTTAAGCTCTCTTAGTGCCGGCCAGTAGCTTGCAGGAAACCCCGCATCTTTAAAAGCCTGTACAGTGGCATCATCAGCCGGTATATCAACATCAAGCCCAACCAAAGAAGCAACTAGATATCCTTCAAGAGC
>JAAYFZ010000277.1 GCA_012727965.1 Clostridiaceae bacterium | reverse complement strand
GTCACCAAGCCCCTAACCGTACCAGTCAGAGTCACAGGTTCACTATTTTCGCCACTGACAGCAAGTGTTCCCCCCAGCGGAATCAGGCTCCAGTAGTTTCTAAGCGGACCATAACCTTCCATCGTTCCGGTTACATAGGTTATCGCTGTACCTTCAGGAATGAATGGTAGAGATAATACCTCGCTCTGAGATTTGTCTCCTGTTGTATCTACGATACAGAAGGGAGCCATTGTGCCATTAGTTATCAAGGTACTGGTCTCATCAACAACGAGGCTGCCATTTTGGATATAAACTCCATATTCGCAATTTGCAGTAAGTTTAGAGCCATTGGTAATGCTAACATTTCCACCATTCGCTACTACACCTCTGCCGCTTCCAGCGTTCACAATAAGTTCAGCGCCATCAGAAACTATAACCTGTCCACCATAGAAAGCGCTGCCATTCTCAGAGTCAACGACCAGTCTCGAACCCTCACCGCTTACAACCAGATTTCCGTTCGCTCCACCTGAAGCTCCAATTGATATTCCTCCATTAACATGAACGCGAGTTCCACCAATAACAGAAATAATATCATCATTATTAGGTGATGATAATGAACTGTTTACCGTAATAACACCGCCACCGGCAAAAGTCAGATCACAGGCATAAACATTGTCAAATACAATACTGCTGATCAGAGCAGTTCCAGATGATCTGATTATAATTGGAGTATTTGACGGCAGCGTCAACCCACCAGAGAGATTGATATTATCAAGCTCCAGAACATAGTCATCACCTTCCTGGAAAAATCTCATTCCATCTACATCGAAAAAGGTGCTAGTATTAATTTCTACAGTATCAGCTATTTTTATTATTTGCTCTCCGCGATTTGAAAAGAGATAATCATTTTCGATATCTCCAATAACTATTTGCCCTGTACTTGCCAGATCAACAAGAGCGGCAACTTCAACAGCCATTGCAGCGATATCATCGTGATTATTACGAGTATCTTCAAAATCAAGCCTGATTCTTATCTGTCCATCATTTATCAATGTGCCTTCATTGATCAGGCAGTCACCTAATTCTTGACCTGGCATAATTTCTATTGTAAGACGCGAGTCGGTTGGAAGAGTAAGAGAATTACCTTCTGAAATTAGATAAGAGTTCATAATTAACTTTTCGGGATTAAGCCGCATGAAAATTTGTGTTTTAGCGGTCAGGTCGCGAGTACCGTCAGATTTGTTTTCAAGTGCCGCTATGTCACCATAACTCGAGAAATTTATACTAAAGCTTGTTACATCCAAGCGGCCGATCAGAGCTCTCAATTGACCTCCAGTATGAGAAAAATTACCTGATACATAAAGCAGACACGCCATATTTGCCGGGGCTATATCTACAACGCCGCCACTAATGCTTATATCACCATAAGTCATCAAGGCAGAGAATTCTTTACCAGCACCAATAATATAGCCACCTGAAATGCTAATGTCTTCAAATACACTTATACCTCTGTTCATATAGATTCTGCCGCCGGTTTGTTCGAAACGAGCAATATTTAAAATCATTGAGGCATCACAATTTTCACTGGCAGTAAGATATCCATTTTTCATTAACAGAGTTCCATCGGTTGCAATCAGTAATTCTCCATCACCAGATCCGACAACAAGTGAGCCTGACCCATCTATTGTAATAGAGTGCTCCTTAACATCCTCCAGAGCTTCTCCTCCCTCGCTGGCCCAAACAAGCTCACCCTGCTGAATCAACTCGGCATATTCAGCCTCACTGCTCACACCTTCAGGGTAATTTCTCATAATTGAGTTCTCGCCCTCAAGAATGATCGTAACATCGTTTTCTGGCAAGGTAATAAGTGCCTTCTGAAGAGGTCCGGCAGTTTCATTAATCAGGACATCAGCATTATACATTGTCAGAACACTGCTTGCTGGATCCCAATCGATATAGCCTTCTCCTGCAACATATCTCGTAGGAACAGTTGGCGCATCTTCAGCGGACAAGTCTAAACCTGCATTTGTTATGCTGCCGCCATCGGCATACAGTTCTGAGCTTGCTGAAACTGGATCAGCCGATACTGTCTGTCCAAATAGAAGATTCGTCATCAAGAAACACATCATCAATACAATCACAAATGCTCTGGTTTTTGTCATACTCATTTTGTACACCTCTCAAGATACTTTCTCACTTGGTCTACAATAGCAAATTGAGATTTCAAATTCAGCAAACAACTACCGTGCGGTCATTTTTTTGACTGAGCGGTCGTGTGTTTGCTGTATAATCGAAAAGAGACATCATGCTTTAAG
>JAAYFZ010000276.1 GCA_012727965.1 Clostridiaceae bacterium | reverse complement strand
TGTACCTTCGGTGCGATTCTTGTCGCATATATCTTCGCAGTCATCTATGGCATCGATAGTATAAAAGAGTTCGCTCTGCCGATGATGATCGGTGTTATCAGTGGTACATACTCAACTATCTTCCTGGCCGGACCTCTCTGGGTCATGTGGAAAACCCGCAACGGCAGAACAGGCTACGAGCATTGATTATTTCCATGAAATGATCAATATGATCAAACCATATATAGCCGTCTGAATTATGAACCGTCCTGGTAAAAACCAGGGCGGTTTTTTCTTTTAAATCGTTGACAGCGCTAAACGTTTCGCGCTATTATTGAATTGTGTTGCAGTCTGTCCTGAATCGATAAGGACATTTACAAATTTAGTATCGTTTCAGGAATCATTATTGCTTAAGGAGTAAAATATTATGGTTATTCTTCTTGGTATAGATATAGGAACATCGGCCTGCAATATCGCTGCTTTAGACGCAGAGGACGGCAGAGTCATCGCCAGCAGTACGCAGGACTATCCTGTTTATCATCCCAGGCCGGGATATGTCGAACAGGATGCGGATGATTGGTGGAATGCAGTCTGCAAAGGTATTAGAGATCTAAGTGATCAGGGAGTTGACGCTTCACAAATTGCGGCTGTCGGCATAGATGGTCAGAGCTGGTCCTGTATACCGGTCGATAAGGATGGCGAAGTTCTAGCCAGGACTCCGATCTGGATGGATACGCGTGCTGACGAACTAGCCCGCGAGGTCGAATCGCAGATTGGCGCTGAGAGAATATTCTCTATTTCCGGTAACCCTTTCAAACCGAGCTATGTGACGCCCAAATTCTTGCATATGAAAAAATATCAGCCTGAGCTGATCGCAAAAACAGACAAAATTCTCGGCAGTAATGCTTTTATCGCTTTTAGATTAACAGGCGCAATTACACATGACTATTCACAGGGTTATGCCTGGCACTTTTTCAACGAAGCAAAACTTGAATATGACCATGAGCTGGCAGCCGATCTCGGCATAGATATGAGTTATCTGCCAGATCTTGTAGCGCCTGACGCAATCGTCGGCAAGGTAACTAATGAAGCTGCCGCCAAGACTGGTCTGCTTGCTGGAACGCCAGTTGTTGCCGGTGGTCTTGACGCAGCCTGTGGTACGCTTGGCGCCGGCGTCTGTCGTCCCGGACAGACACAGGAACAGGGCGGACAGGCAGGTGGTATGTCTATATGTGTCGACAGTGCTCTGGCACATCCACAGCTCATTCTCAGCCCTCATCTAGTACCCGGCCAATGGCTGCTGCAGGGAGGCACTGTCGGCGGTGGTGGCACACTTGCCTGGTTCTCGCGTGAACTGGGGGCGGCAGAAGAACAAATCGGCCGTGAGAACGGTATGCCGGCTTTTGCCGTTATGGATGATGAGGCTTCTGCTTCACCTCCAGGCAGCAAGGGCATGATCTATCTGCCATATATGTCAGGCGAGAGAAGTCCGCTCTGGGATGCAAAAGCACAGGGTGTGTTCTTCGGTCTCGGCTATGACAAGACCAGGGGCGATATGATCAGAGCGATACTTGAGGGCACAGCCTTCGCGCTTGAGCATAATGTAAGGATCGCAAGGACTGTCGGTGCAGATGTATCTGAATTCAGGGCAATGGGCGGTGCGGCTAATTCGCGGATCTGGACTCAGATCAAGGCCGACATAACCGGCAAGCCATTTGTTGTGCCTGCTGCTGATACTGCTACAACCTGGGGTGCTGCCATCGTGGCCGGTGTCGGCGCCGGAGTCTATAAGTCCTATGAACAGGCTGTCGATAAAACGATCAGTATACAGCGGTCGCATCAGCCTGATATGGCCAGACATGCGGCTTATGAACCATATTATGATATTTATGAATCACTCTATCCGACTCTCAAGGAAACGATGCATAAGCTGGCGGATCTTAAGAGCAGTACCGCTGATAATTAATTGATTGTGTGGCTTAAAAGGCTAAGAAAATATGCGAGGTAAAGGAAAATGAAAGCTGGAGTTTTGTACGCTAAGGATGATATTAGATATGCTGATTGGCCCGATTTCACACCGGGACCCGATATGATCAAGGTGAAAATGCGCGTTTGCGGTATCTGTGGCAGTGACTTGCCGCGTGTGCTTGGCGATGCTGCCCATTTCTACCCCGTAATACTTGGGCATGAGTTCTCGGGCGAGGTCGTCGAGGTCGGAGAAGGCGTAGAGACGATCAAGCCAGGTGATAGAGT
>JAAYFZ010000275.1 GCA_012727965.1 Clostridiaceae bacterium | reverse complement strand
CACTGACTATCGCTTTTGTACCGAAGTCGGATTTCTCGAAGCAGAGCTTGGCGTTTTTCTCCTGGTCGTCCCAGAGCATGAGGACGGCGGCGTCCCAGGTTGATTTGAATTCGTGGCCGACATGTGCGATCATGCGGAAGTCGCCTTCTACCTCTTGGTAGAGATAGGGGGCGTTGGCTTTTATATTGACGCCGACTGGATCGGTGAAGACATCCGTATCTCCTGGGGCTGTGATCAGAAGGGTGTCTTCGTCTAGTTTTTCGTAGGGTGCTTCATTAACCCATTTGAAGGGGCCTGTGCTGCTGTTTGTTATTGATCTTAATAAATTTTCGCTCATGATTTTGGTTCTCCTTTGTGATTTTTATATGCTTACATTGTACCATTTAATACTGGCAAAAGCCTTGTCTGAGGGACTGTGTGTTGTGTTGGTAACAAAAAGGTTTGTTTGAATTGCGATCGGATATTTTTTGCCATCTATCATTTTGATATTGATTTGCACTTCTGAGCAATAACTTCAGTTTCTCAGATACTTTTTGCACTGGAGTGCAATAACTTTTGTTTTTAAGATACTTTTTGCACTGCGCTGCAAAAACTTTGCATCCTGGTGGTTTTCAATGTATACTTATACTATATTTTGCTGCAATCACAGGCTAATTCAATTTTTCTGTGGAGGAGGGTCTTATGATTCAGAGACAGGAGTATTTCAACAAATTATTAGGCTATAAAGACAAGAGAATAATCAAGGTCATAACAGGAATAAGACGCTGCGGTAAGTCCACACTGCTGCAAATATTTCAAGAGCATTTACTTGAACTCGGCATAAAACAAGAGCAGATTATTTCTATCAATTTTGAAGATTATGATTATGAAGACCTACGTGATCCGAAAGAGCTTCATAGTTATATCAAGAGCAGGCTTATCAAGGAGAAGACTACCTACATTTTTCTCGATGAGATTCAGAATGTTATTGAATTCCAAAAAGTTGTGGATTCGTTGTTTCTGCGCGACAATATTGATATTTATCTGACTGGTTCGAATGCCTTTATGCTTTCTGGCGAATTGGCCACCCTTCTTTCTGGCCGTTATATTAAGATAGAAATGCTGCCTCTGTCTTTTACCGAGTTTAAAAGCGCTGTACAAAACACTGATAAGATCAGCGATGATGAGCTGTATGTTGAATACCTTGAGTCCAGTTCTTTTCCTTTTGCGCTAACACTGGCAAAAGACGACAAACAGGTCAGTGATTATCTGAGAAGCATTTATGATACAGTCGTGATCAAAGATATTATTAGCAGGAAGAGCATAACTGATGTGATGATGCTTGAAAGTGTTTTAAGATTCTTGATGGATAATATCGGCAATCAGCTTTCTACGAAGAAAATTAGTGATTCGATGACTTCAGCTGGTCGGCGAATCAATGTTAGGACTGTTGAATCATATATAACTTCATTTCTTGAAGCCTATATAGTATATGAGGCAAAGCGGTTCGATATAAAAGGCAGGCAATATCTTAAGACTCTCGAGAAATACTACATTGTTGATATCGGTCTGAGAAACGCAATGCTCGGATCAAAACGAAGAGATACCGGCCATATACTAGAGAATATTATTTTCCTTGAGCTAAAACGTAGAGGATACGATATTTATATCGGCAAAATTGACGATGTCGAGGTGGATTTTGTATGCAAGGACGAAGAAGATATTAAGTATATCCAGGTGGCGGCAAGTATTCGTGATGAGAAAACTTTTGAAAGAGAACTGAGACCTCTTGAAAATATAGATGATCATTATCCGAAGTATATTATGACTTTGGATCGAGATCCAGTTGCTGATCATAACGGAATAAAGTGTATAAACGCTTTGGACTTTCTTCTGAGAAAAATTGATATTTGATTTACCTTGAACTCGTCATTGCCTTGCCAACACTTTTTGCACTGCAATGCAATAACTTCTTAGATTACTTTTCTGATCCACCTCAGTTTTCGCCACCTAATATGTAGTTTATTCAGTTTTCATATAAATGTTAGTGGATATACTGGT
>JAAYFZ010000274.1 GCA_012727965.1 Clostridiaceae bacterium | reverse complement strand
TTATATGCTTACGGAAGGCGGCATTAAATCTCTGTGGACTGGAAAAACCAACCTGCGACGCAACGCCGCTAACTTTGATATCCTGCTGCTGCAGCAGTTTGCAGGCATGATCTACTCTAACCTGCATCAAAAAAGCCATCGGACTGATTCCGGTTTCGTCACGAAAAGCTCTGGTAAAATAGCCTTGGCTGAGAAAAACATAGGAAGCGGCCTCAGCTACAGATATATCACGGTCATGATTTCTGATAATGTAGTCACGAGCTATTTTTACGAGTTCACGGGCCTTGCCGGTTCTAACTCGCAGACTCTCTTCCCATTCCTCACGTAAGCCTCTTGCCAGAGCAACGAGCAGCTCCATGGCCAGCAGCTGCATCATTATATCTTTGCCATAGGAATCCTGACGGTTCTCTTTGAGGATTCTCTCAACCAGAGCAGCAATATCCTGCCGGCTCTTGCCCTTGATCAGCAAATATGGGTCATTTCGGCGTTCATCCTCGGTTTCCTTTTCCTTGCCGCTGGCAAAACTAATAAACTGCTCCAGAGTCTCAGGTGCAAAATCCTTGGTTCCAGGACGTCCAAAAGCATCATGCGACCTGTCAGTCAAACGTTCTGAATATGTTTTTGAAAACCCGAAATAAAGAACTATCATGTCCGCATGACTGTCCTTAAGCTCAATCGAATGTGCCATATGGGGTCGAATAACAACAGTGGCACCTTTTTCCAGTGTCATCTTCCGCCCCTCAATTTCAAATTCAGCCCGGCCGCTGCGCATATATGTCAGCTCATGGTAATCATGTCGACTGGCCGCGGACTGTACCGTACCCTTTTCAAATGCTCGTTCGATACCTTTGAAAACGACTGGTATTGATCCTGCGGCGTCGAGAACACCTCGTTCTACTGCCGGTAAAAGTTCTTCAAACATAATAAATCACCTGCCCTTCATAATAGCAGAAAAGCAGGTGTGTGTGAACTTGTATTGGCTGATGTGTAACCATATGAAGCAGGTTGAGATAATTATTCAGTCGGGACAGATGACACTCAAACAGATTTGCCTGTTTGCGAGCCCATCTGCCAACTGCAGCGCCTCAGCTCTGCTTAGCGCAAGACATATCAGAGATCTGCCTGATCCTGTTACAGTTCCGGGTTCTACTGTTCCTCCAATTCCGCCTGCAGGCAGTACAGCCGCGACTTCAATATTTTCCAAACTTATTACAGGTTGCTCCTCGTCAGCTGACCTGGCTATCATATCGATGTCAACCTTACTGCCTGAGGCAAGCCAATAGCCATTAGCCGATCCTGCGGGGAGTTCAATTGTCATCAATCTGGTACCTGCTGTCTGAAACGGATAATTTAGTCCTTGAGGTCTGGTTTGCAAGAGATTGCTACCTAGTAAATCACCCTCCGATAAATCGATAGCTGCGATCAGGCCGATCACCTGATCGGGAGATGTATAATAGTCAGCCGGGAGACTTCCAGTCGGCATCTCGATAAATACGATGTCTTCAGCTTCCAGCCTTTTGCCGGCATCTATAGATCTGGCTGCTGCCACATACCTAGTATAATCAATATCTGCCCGCGCCGGCCGGCACATCCACACAAGCAGCAAGACACAGGCAGTTATCATAATAGCCAGTGCAATCTGTTTAGTTCTTTTCATTAATTATCTCCTCATAGTCGTCGAGTAAATCAGCAGGTTGGATCGTTCTTGCTGCTGTGATCACGTCCCGGAACATGTTGTGCTGCCGATCTTCAACCGTAACCCTGACAGACGGCACCTTGAATCGGATATTATGATCAGAATAAGTGTCCTCCTGATCAACAATAACGGAATTGATATTATATGAATGAATTCCTGTGCCCATCAAATTCAATTCAAGCAAATCATAGATAGATCTTTCTGCATTGGATGAAGGTACTATTTCAATTGTCTTAATGCCGTTTAACTCATTGCTGTTATGCGAGATGGTCATATTTTCCGACTCGATTAGAGTGAGCTCAATAGTTCTATGCAGCCTGCTCATTTTCGCAAACTCAGACATATGTTTAAACATGACTGAAAATAGACTGATTAGTATGAGGACAACTATTGTTCCTGCAATAATCGCAAATTCAATCTGACCTTTCTTACCTGCTAATAGTAATATGTTTCTATTCTTGCGATTGATGATATGTTGAATCGAAATGGCATCATCAACTCCCTTGTAGTGAAATCAGGCATAATACGTTTCA
>JAAYFZ010000273.1 GCA_012727965.1 Clostridiaceae bacterium | reverse complement strand
CTGTTGAGCGAATTTTTCAATACCAGAAAATCTACTAACAAGTATAGGCAGCTTCCAGCAATTAATACTGTCGCTAGTATAGAATAGAATCCAGCTCTTTTTTCAAACGCAAGAACTCTGCCTGGTTTAGTATCAATAATGGCATAGCTTGAGCGCATGATCCCATGCTTCTTAACTGAATATAGAACCGCGAATACTGGGAAAAGAGCATAGATAACACCTAACTGGGGTCTTAGCTCCTGCAAAGATGATCTGAAAAGCACATCGGTTAATCCGCCGATCGATAAACTTGCGGCCAAAGAAATACTGATTATCAGTACAGTTTTTCTCGCTCTTTTGTCATCAGTCTTGCGCTGCCATGCCCATAGCACCAAGACACTAAGAAGAGAAAATATTACATAATACAGGTAGAAAAACCAGTCAAAAAAACTATCTGCAGATACGTTAGCCCATCCAGCCAATGTCTGAACTAATTCGAACTCGGCAGAAGCAATACTACCATTAATACCAAATACGTAAACAACTACCAGTGCTGGTATATATATCAACAAGTAAGAATAAAAATGTGATAGAAACTTATCTCTGCCACTAAGCGTCAGGAAGTAATGAAGAAGCAAACTATATATCAGGCCCCAGCCAAATGAACTAGCTCTATTCCAAACCAGAGCAGCGCCATAAGAGGAAGATGTACTGACCATACTATATGAAAATGCCCATATCCCAAGAGACAAAGATATGAACCAGAATAGCCTGTTTAGCTTATTAGAAGAATTAAGAACATATACATAAGCACCAACGATTACAGATAATAATGCTGCTGCATAGAAGGCAATCGCATAAATCTCATTCAGTGCTATCGCAGCAGCCATTGCGCCTGTCCTCCATCTGGTAAAATTAATAGTTTAATAATATCACAATCGAAGATTGGCTCTATCGAGGACTTTTGTATGCTACTCTATGCAATCTGCACAATATGTCATTATCTGATTTCGATGATGTCCACAACAGAAAATGATTTTAAGATAACAGCATTGCTACATAAAACACTCATTTTGATACTCTGAATCCACCATCTGCAAATATGGTTTCACCACTAATATAATCTGAATTCTCAGACAAGAGAAACAGCACAACCTTGGCAATATCAGCTGGCTCAGCAATTCTGCCTGCCGGAATAATACTCTCAGAATATTCTCTTACCCTATCATCATCAAAAGATCCTGCAGTCATACCAGTATAGGTGAATCCGGGCGCAACCGAATTGACCTGAATATTAAAAGGTGCCAGATCAAGTGCCATCGCAGACGTAAGAGCTACTACACCGCCCTTGGAAGCTGCATACTCAGCCATATTGCTTCTGAATATCCTCGATCTGATACAGCTGATATTAACGATTTTTCCCCTATTGTTCTCAATCATATGCTTTGAAACATATTTGATAATGTAAATATGCTTGTAAGATTAACAGCAATCGCGCTATTCCACTCATTTGAGCTCAGCTCATAAAATGGCTTCGATCTTGCATATATTCCTGCACAATTAACCAAGCCTTCTATCCGGCTATACTTAGATGTAATATCACCAATAGTATTTGCGACTACTTCTTCATCTACAATATCAATTACATAATGGAAATATCTATCATGGCTCAATGATGCCAGGTTCTTGTCGAGTCCAATAACTATTGAGTCACTATTAAGTAAGCCTTGTGCACAGGCTTTTCCTATTCCTGAGCTTGTTCCCGAAATGATATAGATTTTGTCTGAAAACATAATCATCCCTCCAAAATATCATCAAGATTTTTCTTCGCAAGACGATAGGCATCCATGTCCGGCAAGTGCTCAAGAAGAACAGGCATATCCGGATCAAGCTGATTTATCTGATCCATATAGTAACGGATCGGGACTTCGCCCTCGCCTAATAGAACTTCTCTGATCGCAACAGTAAGACCAACATCAAGTCTGCAGTCTTTTACATGG
>JAAYFZ010000272.1 GCA_012727965.1 Clostridiaceae bacterium | reverse complement strand
CTTTCATCAGGACTTCTCCGACCAGATCAGTGTGATAGATGACCTCGAAATTCTCTTCAAGCATTTTTTTGAGAGGATCTATCTGATCGAGCCTGGTTGTCCTATATGTGAATTTGTTAACTATCAAAGAGGTATCGTGCCAGCTGCGGATTATATCTTTTTCCTGTTTGAGATATGAGATGATATTGCCCATGAAACCATCTGCTTCAGGGTCGGCAACATAAAGATAATGAGGCCCCTCCAGCCATAGATCTATACCCTGTCGCTCGAAGGTCGGCAGCATATTGTAAAGCAGCAGCGGAGATATGGTTTTCTCCATCAGTGTTTTCTCCGGTGTATGTATTGAGGTTCCGCAGGATGCTACGATCCCGTCGAAACCAATATCAAGAACATCGCTCTGTATCGTGCTGAGACAGCGTCCAGTATTAATGTAGGCCTTATGACCATTTTCTCTTAGTCGTTTGATCGCTTTTGCAGCCGATGCAGGCAGCTTATGCTTCTTGTCGATCAGTGTTCCATCAATATCAAAAAAAACAATACTCATATATAAATTGCCTCCGTATTATGCGTGCAGAGTGTCTGCCTGATTCTAGTGACGCATGGCACTATTCTATCAGAATTCCGGCTATCGGGTGTAACCTAAGCACTTCCGTTATGATATCGTTCCGAAACGATATAATAAATTGTAAATGCTAAGGAACACAAAAATGGTAAAGTCGCTGTCATCAGTTGCGTTAGTACTGATTACGATGACAACGGCCTATGCTATAATCGACCTGACTTAATATAGGTTTTTAAGGAGGGATCATCTTGGCTGCAAAAATTCTAGTCGTAGAGGATGATACAGCGATTGCGGCACTTATCGAGGCATCTCTCGATCTTGGCGGCTATGAACATCAGACCTGCGGTCATGGCAATGAAGCCCTGTTTCGCATACAGACAGAGAAATTTGATCTGATTCTGCTTGATATAATGCTGCCAGGTCTGGATGGTTTCCAAATTATGGAGCGTATTCACGGACGCGAGATCCCAGTTATTTTCCTGACCGCTAGAGACAAGCTGGACGACAGAGTGAGGGGTTTGAAAATGGGCGCTGAGGATTATGTTGTCAAGCCATTTGAACCTCGTGAGCTTCTGGCCAGGATCGAAGTTGTTCTCCGGAGGTTCAGCCGCAGCAATCAACAACTGATCTATCACGATATAGAAGTCAATCTGACTGAGAGAATGGTCCGACAAGGCGGCGAACCAGTTTTTCTTACACCAAAAGAATTTGATTTGCTGGTACTGCTGATCAAGCATGTTGATGAAGCGCTCAGCCGCGAGGTGATCCTGCAGCAGGTTTGGGGTTATTGTTTTGTGGGTGAAACCAGAACTGTCGATATGCATATCATGCAGCTGCGCAAGAAGCTTGATTTCCAGGATCGTCTCAAGGCTGTAGTTAAGATAGGTTACAGGCTGGACAACTGAAATGAGGTTTTGGCAGAAAATATTCCTCTTTTCTCTGGCTCTCCTGATGGTTACGATCAGTATTGTCTCATTACTGTTGCTTAGAGGTAATCATCAAGGCAATATTGATCAAGCCAGACAAAATGGTATTAGCACTCATGATTTGATTATTGGATCAATGCAGACTGCTGTCGTGCATGATCGTTATCAATCAGGCGAGGGTTTTCTGACAGAAGATGAAATGGTAGCTTCGCTATTGCGCCTAGCTGAGAGTTATAACCGGCCTGTATTTTTCTCAGGTCTGCAGGACTCTCAATCTCCTGCCGTTTTTTTCCAACTATACTCTGGTCAGGATCAGCTGATAAGTTCACTCCCGTTTGAACCAATACTGCAAAAGGGACAGGACAGAGGCCGCTTAGGCGCTTTTGTAAGCAATGATTCTACCCAGGAACAGACATTATTCAGACCGGAGCTGGAGCCGGGTGACCCGCTTGATCGCTACACGATCATAAGAGCACTTGAACAAGGCCACTGGCTATTTGTTTCGAGCCAGATCGAGCTTGAAAACAGATCCTATACATTGGTTACGATCCAGGACATTACATCGATATATGATCTTCTCTATAAACAGATCAAACTTTTTGCTGACCTGATGTTGGTGCTCGCACTGGCCGCAGCTGGAGTTCTTCTGGTAATCGTAGTCTGGTTGACCAGACCTATCGCCATCCTCAGACAATATACATCACGGTTTTCTCAAGGTGAGTACAATATCAGGTTGTCTGTCGGCGGTCGCGATGAGCTGTCCGCGCTTGGTCATGATTTCAACAATATGGCCGATGCTGTCGAAAAAAACATCAATTCTCTTCAGCAGATGAATGAGGAAAGAACGCGCTTCATCGATAATCTCACACATGAAATCAAGTCGCCTTTGACCAGTATAATCGGCTTCTCCGACCTGCTCAGACAGGCGCCGACTATCAGCGATGAGGAGCGGATACGACAAGCGGATTACATTTACCGAGAAGGCCGCCAGCTCGAACACATAGCTAAACTGCTGATGGAGTTAACTCTGATGGGGCGCAGTCAATTTGATCTCGAAACAGTCGATCTGCATGATCTGCTTGAAGAGACCTTGTTGCTGATCAGACCTACCATGGAAAAATATCAGGTAAGATTAATACTGGATAATCAGCATGGTTTTGTCCGCGTTAGCCTCGAGCTGTTCAGATCACTGATTACAAATTTGCTGGAAAATGCGGCAAAAGCCTCCAGCCCTGAGCAAACAGTTCTGCTGCAGGCAGTCAAAAAAGATGACAATAGCATGATCATGTTGGTAAAAGACGAGGGCTGCGGCATCCCGGAGGCGGAGCTGGATAAAATCAAGCAGCCGTTCTATGTCTTGGACAAAGCAAGAACTCGCAAAGCCGGAGGTGCCGGACTTGGACTGGCGCTCTGTGATGAGATCGTTAAACTGCATGATGCCAGAATGACGATTGGCAGCAGGGTGGGAGAAGGGACTACGATCAGTATTCATTTCCCGCCGGTATTCGAAGAAGAGGATTCGGAAGCAGAAGCTTCTGAGGATATTCTGGTTGCTGACATATCTACATTTGAAGAAGGAGCGGAAGCAAATGAAATTTAACAGAGCCTGGTTTTTATTTCAGAGTCTTATAGCCAGACTTGGCCGGGGTAATCTGATGACAATAGCTGTTGGCCTGCTCATCGTTTTGACTGGACGTTTTTTCATTCTTT
>JAAYFZ010000271.1 GCA_012727965.1 Clostridiaceae bacterium | reverse complement strand
GTCGTCTATAGACTTCCGCCCGTCATACACAGTAGTGTAGAAGTATGGTGACATCATAAACCCATTAATTGACATATCTTCTACCAAAATATCAACATTTTTTCCTGAATTGTTTTCACAATAAAGAAGAATCGCAGTACCCCAAAAACTGTTTTCATCAACTGTCTTTCCCACAATTCTTATACCGTTGTCATTATACAGTTCCGTTCCAGAATCATTTGGTGTCGTATCCATATTTGCATATTCAGACGTTTGAATAGTTACACAGTCTGAATCGAAAATTGTGTCATAAGAACTCGAATCATATATATGAAAATATATTTCAACCTGACCAACAACTTCGATTCCAGCAGCATCCAACTCTGTACTTGACAAATACATTGTCTCATTCGCCTTTTTGCCAGCAGCAATGTCAGAAATAAACAAATCACTAATATTATACTCATTTACAATGAGCGCATTACAGCCTACAGTGACATCAGAAGTTGTATTGTTTTCAATAAGAAGTTTGATTCCATCACCCCAGATTGCATCAGAGACATACTCAGAAGCTGTAATAACAATACCCTCCTGATCAAGAAGAACTTGCTCATCAATTGAAACCGTAGCTTCAACAACTTCATCAATCTCACTTTCTGTTGCCTCTGTTGACTTAGATTTCGAGTCATCGTCAGCCACTGATGAGGATTCCTGATTAGATGGAACAATCTCTTTTGTCTCACCAGAACCCGATGATCCACTACCAAGCGCCATCAATGCAAATACCACAAGGCAAGCAAAAACAGCAATCCAATTAGTTTTCTTTTTCACGTGTTAGTCCTCCCTCAATTACTTTATATATAATTAATACAGCAATTACCTCTGCTAAAATTTGTAGCGCTATATCAAGCACATCGAATGTTCCAACAATTAAATATGTAAGTTGAAGCACTTCGATAATAGTAGAGAAAGAAAATGCTACAAGAAAAGACTTCAACAATCCGGCTTTACTGTCGCCGATAATAAAATATAATGCAAACACTAAAGCATATGCCCACAGCATATCTAATAAATAGTTTCTCAATAATTTAACATAAATACTCTGGCCGCATAAAATCGACAAATGGTTTTCATATCCAATAATCGTATCAATATGTTTAACAAAAACAACATCCGGAGATAATAAATAGTATATAGTACCGCCAATTAATATTGGTACTACGATATTCCATATTATCTTTTTTCTCTTTTGCGCATTATTGTTTTTTACTACACATCCTATCTACATTAATTTATTGATATTATATCATAACATAATGCAAAGCGCATAAACGATTTTAAGATTATATTAATTTTTCAGTCACTATAGTAATAACCAAATTTTACTATACTGTATATTCGCCTATGTACTTTAGCCTTCAGCAAACTCAACATTGTTAGTACCTATAACAATCACAGTTTGATTACTTGATTATCACTCATTATTTCGGGTAATCTAAAGTCGGAATTTAGATTACCCGCCAACTATCAATAAATCTAAATCATTCATGTATTGCTGACAAAGCGCTATAATAGATGTTCAAGTACCAAATGACCCATTGGAGAATCATTAATGAAGAAAAATGCTGCCAATTATTTCAAATTGTTCAAATCGACATTTCTGCTAAGCGCATTTACATTTGGCGGAGGGTTTGTCATCATCTCACTGATGAAGAAAAAATTCGTCGATACATTGGGTTGGCTAACCGAAGAGGAAATGTTAGATATCGCAGCGATCGCTCAGTCAACACCTGGTGCGATAGCAGTCAACGCTTCAATTCTGCTCGGATGGCGGCTGATGGGACCAGTTGGTGCATTAGTTTCAATCCTCGGTACAATTATACCGCCGCTGGTTCTTCTATCACTTATATCACTTGTCTATGAAGCCTTCCGCGATAATGTCGTAGTCAGCGCAGTTTTAAAAGGCATGATGGCCGGTGTTTGTGCTGTAATCTTCGATGTAGTTATTACGATGGGCAGCAAAATCATCAAAAACAAAAAAATACTGCCAATAATTATCATGGTAGGAGCATTTGCCGCTTATTTCATACTGAAAGTCAATATTGGTTATATCATTCTGTTCTGCGCCACACTAGGAGCTCTTACTAGTGTTTATGATAAAAAAACCGGGAAGGAGCATATCTGATATGTTGTATTTACAATTGTTCTGGAGCTTCTTCCAAATTGGCTTATTAGGATTCGGAGGCGGACTTGCGGTCATGCCGCTGATTCAATACCAAGTAGTGGACAAGCATGGCTGGCTGTCACTGCAGCAGTTCACTGATTTGATAACAATATCTGAAATGACCCCCGGACCTATTGCAATCAACTCCGCGACTTTTGTCGGTACGCAGATTGGCGGTCTTGGTGGTGCACTGGTCGCCACTCTTGGCTGCATTTTGCCCTCCTGTGTTATTGTACTGACACTGGCCTGGCTCTACGGAAAATATAGCGATATGGCAGTGATAAAAGGCGTTCTAGGCGGACTTAGGCCGACAGTCGTCGCGCTAATACTGTCGGCCGGTTTGTCTATACTGATATTAAGTTTGTTTGGACATGAGGGCTTCTCCTGGAATTTTGCCTCGGTCGATCTCCTGGCCGCAGCGGTATTCGTCACTGGACTCGTTATATTGAGAAAATATCGTACAAGTCCGATTCTTGTGATGCTTGGAAGCGGAGTAATCGGCGGAGCTGGTTATCTGCTGCTAGAGAGAGTTTGAGTCCTGCTCATTTTAACTCAAATTTCAAAAAATCGAAGTTGCCACTGCCCTCGAATTGAAAGCACAATGCGCTGACGCCGGCTTTTGCCATTGTCCTAGCTTCGAATGTCTGCCAATCCTGAGCAGGTGATATTTCGATTCTGGCTATTTCAGAACCATCTGGTCTGTCTGAAACGGTTACCGCACCGTTAGCGTTACCGCGAACAGTTATTGAGATTTCATTCATATTCTGGAGATCGAAATATCGATACAGTGCTGTAAAACCATTTTCACAGTTTGTAATGAATTGAACCGGTGGTGTCTCATCCGTATCCGGATCGAAATCAGGTCCATCCTGCGTCAAATAAGGGTGTTGCATCATCATGTCGCTTGGCAGCGAGATTGTAGGTTGATGCTCACCATACAAATTACAGGCAATGATTGCAGGATACTCGCCGAATACTTGAAGCGGACCACCATTCAGCCCGCAGGAGGTCATTTCAACCTGAGGAAAATGACCATCGGCTGATAGCTCAAGCTTCTCAGCGCAGCCTTGTCTGGAGTATTGCGATCTATTTGTATGACGGTGGTAGAAAATGTACCATTGACCATTTATCAGCTCAATTCCACCATGATTGTTGCCATAACAGTTCATCGGTCTGACGCGGTTTTGCTGCTCTATAATATCTGCGTTGCTGACCAGCACGCCGCCAAAACTATAGTCAGAATCTGGCTTATCACTGACCGCATAACAGAGCTCATGCAATTTTACAGACGAATAGACAAAATAGTATTTGCCATTAATTTTGCGTATTGAACTGGCCTCAAAAAATTCATGATTGGCATAAGATGTGTTATCCGCCTCGCCCAGAAGCGGCATTAGTTTCTTAGGCTCAGTTTTTATTGTCAGCATATCGTCTTCAAGCTTCATGACTACTGAATTCTTAGGTTCATTTCCGATCGCATCCGGTGTCATCGGACCATTGCCTGAATACAGGTATATCTCGCCGTCATCGTCGATGAACACGCCTGGATCAAACTGGATCGTATCACTAGGCCGGCTACCTATGGGGGTACCTTTTTTGTCACTTACCAGACCGTAATATTCATACTTCCCAGCAGGCTCATCTGAAACAGCGACTCCGATATTCACATGCCTGTCATCCGGGCAGTAATAGAGATAGTACCTTCCATCCTTGCCTCTGACAACATCAGGCGCCCACAACTGACTCTGTCCGTCCTGCATTCTCGGATCCTGATCATTCCTGTAAATTACACCTTCATATTGCCAGTTTGTAAGATCATCTACGGGCGCCGAATAACAGACATAGTGATTCATGCAGAACTTGTCACCGCCGAATCTGTCATGGCTGCCATAGACATAAACCCGATCACCAAAAACGTGGGGCTCACCATCGGGGATGTATTCATATGATGGAAGATAAGGATTATAAATCTGTTTCATGATCAGCCTCTCAAAACTCTTCTAGTGTTCTGTCGAACTCTATACTCTGACCGGCATTTAGTGAGATAGCAGTTCTATGTCCATTATATGCGACTTCTGTTTTAAAATCCGAGCAAGCTCTGATTTTGCAGAACCTAAGTCTATGCTCAGCCCATTCAATATCGATAACTGCATTACCTCTGACGCGCAGACCGCTGATTTTGCCCGAAGGCCATTTATCAGGCAGCGCAGGCAAAAAAACAATTCGTGTGCCATTGCTCTGAACGAGCATTTCTGCCAGAGCGGCCGTAGCGCCGAAGTTACCATCAATCTGAAATGGCGGATGATTGTCAAACATATTGGGCAGAGTAGACTGCGTTATCAACTGCTCAAAATGATGATATGCTTCGTTGCCATCCCAGAGTTTGGAGTAGAAGTTCATGATCCAGGCTCTGCTCCAGCCAGTATGGCCACCGCCATTCTCCAGACGCTTTGCCAATGTCAATCTTGCTGCTTGTGCAAGTTCTGGTGTATCTGTCATTGTGATTTGCGAAGAAGGATGCAGTCCATATAAATGAGAGATATGCCGATGTCCGGGCTCCGCCTCCGGATATTCTTCACGCCATTCCATGATTCGACCATCAGAACCTATGCGTGTAGGAATCAGTTTATCTGCAGCATCCTTAATTGCAGAGATGTTTTCATCTTCATGTCCTAGAACCTCTGCAGCTTGAACACACTGTGTAAACAGATCACGTAATATTTGATTATCCATCGTGCTGCCAGCTGTAACAGCGCATTCCGAACCGTCAGGTAGAGTATAGATATTCTCAGGAGATACCGATGGACAGGTAATTAGATAGCCCTGATCTTCGATTAAAAAATCGAGAAAAAACTCTGCGGCTTCCATCATAAGAGGATAATATTCCCGCAAAAATACTTCGTCTTGAGTAAATTCATAATGCGTCCAGATATGGGTACACAGCCAGGCTGCACCCATGACCCAATACGAAGCAGGTATATAGACATCCTGTACAGCCGTATCGCCCCAGATATCAGTATTATGATGCGCGACGAAACCGCGGCAGCCATACATCACTGCTGCCGTCTCACGGCCATTCGGCACCATTTTCTTGAGATGCTCAAACAGAGGCAGATGGCATTCTGATAGATTGCAAATCTCAGCCGGCCAATAGTTCATCTCGGTATTGATATTGATCGTGTATTTCGAATCCCAGGCTGGCATCATATCCTTGTTCCAAATGCCCTGGAGATTTGCCGGCAGCGAACCTTCACGGCTAGAAGAAATTAATAAATAGCGGCCATAATCGAAATATAGCTTGCTGATGCCAATATCTACATCTCCCTCGGCAGACCTCGCAAGTCTGACATTTGTTGGAATATTATCAAATTGCTCAGTATCCTGGAGTTCGAATTTTACCCGATCGTATAGATGCCTGTGGCTGTTAATGTGACGCGCTTTCAGTTCTTCCCAGGAGTAACTGCTTACCTCAGCCAGCGTCATTGCCAGTTCGCTCTCAAGATCATTGAATCTGAAATGAGTACCTGCATTTAGAATCAGAGTCAGCTCGTCGGCTTCCTCAATAATGAGATTATCACCAATAACCTGACAACTGCCTCCGATGAGGACGGCTTTTGCCATGATTGCGAAATCCAAACCATCGCCGCCCAGATTACCATCTAGATAAATAGTATCGTCTGATAGTCCCAATGAGCAATTATAAAATCGGTTTCTTGTCATCCTCGCGGACATTGAGATGCTTCCGGGTCTACTGCTGGCAAAATGAAAAACCAGCACATCATCTTCGCTGCTGGCAAAAGACTCGCACCGATATTCAACATCACCTATTGAATATTCCACTGTATGAATGGCGTCATCTAGAGACAGGCTGCGTTTATAATTCGAAACCTCTTCTCCGGCAAATTCCTGCGACAGATATAAATCTCCCAATGACTGATAAGGGCGCTGACTCTCAGGAGTTCCCGACAAGGCATAGGTCATTAGTTTTTCTGCCTCCGGGATTCTGCCTGCAAGAATAAGCTCCCTTATTTTAGGTAAGTTTTTCATAGCATCTGGATTATTTCTATGTATGAAATTGCCGTACCAGACACTGTCTTCATTAAGCTGAATATGTTCTACCGGCGACGATCCGAAAATCATGGCGCCAAGAAGC
>JAAYFZ010000005.1 GCA_012727965.1 Clostridiaceae bacterium | reverse complement strand
GGTCTACACTCACCTGTGAAATGTCGAACAATAACAAAAGCATGATCATGGTCGCCATTAGCACTAACATGACAGAGGCAAATTGATCAGCCACCAGAGTAATACCAACCGATACTGGCCAGTTGCCGATATTTACGATTAATCTGCCGGATTCTTTGACAGTTGAGAATACCCTGATCGCAACAGCTACAGATGCTAGCTGCAAAATAATCGCAGCAGGTCTTGTGAGTTTTTCCGGCAGGAAATATATGAGTGCAGCAAGAATTATCGGTCCGAGCACGAGAAACATCAGTTCAGGCATCTTCTCGCTCCTTCATCTCAAGGGTCTTCGCTTTGTCCCAGTTTGTTGTTCTGTAACGATGATAAAGTGATATAAACAGTGTAAGATCAACGGCTGTAACGCATATTCCAATAACAATTGCTGTGATCATAAGCGCTTGTGGAAGCGGATCTGCCATCTGCTCCGGAGCAGCGCCATATATTGGTGGAACTGAGTTCGCCTTGCTCAGCATAGTAATAAAAAACAGGATCGCAGAGACCTCCATAATGCCTAAGCATATTATCGACTTAAGAATATTGCGTCTGGCCATAAGTCCATAAAAAGCTATGAAGAATAAAACAATACTCATGATTTCGCCAAAACCAAAGCCCATTTAATCACCTGCTCTCATAAAATACAAACCGGATGAAGATTATGCTGATTCCCATACAGACCTTGATACCGATCAGTAAATTCATAACAATGAAGTAGACAGTTCGTGGAAGATCATCAAGCCCTTGCCACATGAGCATACCGGCAAATACCGCTGATATCAAAAGTGCAATAAATGCCGTTTTCTCAATGTTCTGCAAAAGGTCCATACGCAGATCATTTATCGGCAGCAAGATGTAACGGGTAATAATTACTGCTGACATGATTGCACCCCCCTGGAAGCCTCCACCAGGCGTATTATGACCGAACAAAATTATATAGAGAGCCAGAAGCATTATAAAGGGATAGAGGATCGTAATCAGAGGTGCTGCAAGCCTCTGTTCATTTTCAAGTCTATAACCAAAATTTCCCTGCCAAAGTGTAGCTCCTGGCTTGTATGAATGCCCTTGATAGCGAGAAAAGAAAATAACAGCCATCACGCTGATCATCAGTGTTAGAGTCTCAAATACTGTATCAAAAACCCGATACTGAAGATAAATCGCTGCGACAGCATTCTCTGCTGAGGTGTCAGAGTAAAATTCTTCGGTAAAAAATCTTCGGAGCATCTCAGGTTGTTCTATATCTCCAAAACTAATGAACAGAAAAAGCGTCAAGGCAAGTAATGACGCAGACAAAGCGCCAGCTGCTATGCGCTGATACTTAACTGATTTCGTAATTCTATAACGGGGTCTCGCATTTTCACGACTGGTTTCATCGAGAAAAAACTCTTGTTTGCGCAGTGCTGCAAGATAAAGCACAGTGGCAAGGGTGCTGCCGATCACAGCTTCTGCCAGTGCCACGTCTGGAGCATCATGATGAAGATATACAAGTGAACTGACAAGTGAAAACACGCCTGTATAAATTATTGCAACTCTAAGTGATGACTGCTGAATTATCAGCAGAGCTAAAACAATGAGAACTGGCAGCAAAATGTAATCAAGCATCTTCCTGTCCCTCTGACTCTGGATCGCCTCCTGTTAAATCATAATCGGATGACCAGGCCGAATGTGCAATTGAATGGGCAATGATCGGATTAGTGATGAGGGTAAAGCCAATAATCAACAGTATCTTAAAACTATGTTGATTCCATCCGCTATAAAAAACTGCACCTAAAAGTATTGATAACAAGCCAACAGTGTCAACTTTTGTCGCCAGTACAAGTCTGGTTCCAAGCGAATGATGCCTTATAAGACCATACATACCGATAACGATAAATATTAATCCGCTGCTGATCAGAATAATACCGATTATTTCATGCCAGATCATTGTCATTTCTCCCAATAATGCTAGATCTGTCTGCGCTTGCTAACGTACCGTGCAAGCAGCAGAACACCGATGAAACCAAGCAGACTGTATATCAGAGCCATATCAAGGACAAATGCCTTATCACTCATCAAAGATAGAAGTACGATCAAAATGACAGTTTTTGAAGAAAACAATGTTAGTCCCTGAATTCTATGCCAATCTGACGGACCTCGGACAACTATGAATAGACTTGTTATCAGTAATAGAGAAATTATGCCTGCAGCCACATAAATCATCATTTGATCACCTCAACACATTTCGTCCAGGAAGCCTTCTGCTGTTAATAGATTGAATTTTTAGCAGAAGACCTTCTTGTCGACCAAGTATTTTCTTAGAAGCATCAGATTGTGCTGAAATATTTTGACTTAGAAGAAGCACATGAAGATTGCTGCCATTTCGAGCAACTGTAACTGTACCAGGTGTAAGAGTTATAGATGCAGCCAGAACAGCTATCAGAAAATCATCAGATAAAGCTGTTTTGACAATTACGATCACCGATCTGGTCTGACCTCTGAAAATATTAATTACAGTCAAAATTCCTGAAAGGTAAATCTGTCCCACAAGCCATAGACCATAGATCAGCCAGATACCAATACCCTTAAGACTCCACCGCTGAATATGCTGACCGTCATGCAAAGCCCTGATCAACAATACAGAAATCAGGGCAACAAAAAGGCCTAACACAAGGTTAGGCCTAGTCCACAGCTCAGTCAAAACCGCCCACATAATTGTGAGTACAGCAAGAACGCCTGCAGT
>JAAYFZ010000270.1 GCA_012727965.1 Clostridiaceae bacterium | reverse complement strand
TTTTGGATCCCGGTTGCCAGGTGTTATCTGAGCTATACAAAAATCCGGATCATGTTGAAACGATTGTACATGATCTGTTGAGTAATAGCGTCTGACAGTTGATACGCTCTCGGGAAAGGTTGCGCTGCCCTCTAGAAAAGCTGTGTAATAGAGAAGGATAGCATCCTCCCCTAGTCCTGATACATTGTGGCTGTCCGTAACTGCGCAGCCTGAGAAGGCAACACCAAACTCATTGGGAAAAATCGCAGGATCGTGTTCCTGCCAATCTACAAGGTTTCTGCTTGTTGCATGTCCCCAATGCATATTGCCCCAGCTCTTGCTATATGGATTGTATTGATAAAACAGATGATATATCCCATCGTAAATAATCAGACCATTTGGGTCGTTGATCCAGCCCTGACTTGCGGTGTAATGAATTTGAGGTCTCTCGCCTCTGTCGATCACTGTTGGTTTGCGATCATCCTGATATAGAGATTCCAGCCATTTCTCTGTTAGATCACCTACTATCGTAATTTCTCTGCCCTGATATGCGGAAAGATCGATCCAACCCATGAATCCAGGCCTGTCGAAAATACTTGTATACTCAGGTGAGATCCAGAGGCTTATCTCCTGGATAAGCTCATCACCAGACATGATTTTTATAGAAGCTTCGCGGCCGCTGAAGGCAGCCGGGAAGCAAAGATACTTTTTATTCATGATGATTTTTGTCATAAATCTGTAGTCCTCTCACATAAATCATAGTCAGAACACCATCTATAGCAGAAAATATTGCAATAAAAAAGCATAATTGTCTGAAATAGACGCAGAAACCATGAGAAATTTGCTATAATACCAAGGACAAAAGGTGTTCAGACAGCAATTGTTATTGGTTTTACTAATTATAACCATATTTAGTGAACATTCTATAAAGTAGGTTGTGAGACTCAATGAGCTCATATACCATGAAATATAATTTAGAGTATTCTGATCTGAGGTAAAAATGAAATTTGGCAGTGTAGATTTTTTTAAAATGATGATCAAGGCTTGTTTGCTAATTCTGCCGATATGTCTTGTTTTGTTGATTGTCGTATCAATTTGGTTTGCGGTTTATCATAAAAATACTTCAGAGCATATAGAGGCTCTAGAGTCTAGGATCGAGCAGCTAGAAGCTGATGCAGCCATGCAAGCGGATGTCAGTCTCAGTGCTCAGAGTGGCAGCTTTGATCAAGGCATATCCGAGCAGATACAATTTGAGAAACCGGTAAGTGATAAAAATAACAATTACAGCACTATCGAACAGTCTAAAAATAATCATTCTGTCGAAGCTATATCGCCCGGTTTCGAATATTTACCTGATATCTGGCTGCCGTTGCCGGAAGCAGCCAGACTACCTGAAAACAAAACTGTCTATTTAACTTTTGACGACGGTCCGTCACCAGTTACTCTCGATATTTTGGATACTCTTGATGAATATGGCATCAAGGCAACTTTTTTTGTTGTCAGCCGCAGGCATGACTATGAAATGGACATATTAAGAGAAGTTGCCGCCCGCGGCCACAGTATAGGTATGCATTCCGATTCCCATGATCCTACAAAAATATATTTATCGAAGGAAGATTATCTTGCCGATATGTATGAGAATTTCAAATATGTCTATGAAGTAACAGGGATAAAACCACAGATTTTTCGTTTTGTCGGTGGGAGCAACAGTAAATACAATAAACATGCAGCGACAGAGATCATCACAGCCATGACGGATCGGGGCTTTAGCTATTTTGATTGGAACAGTTCAGCGGATGATGCCTTGAAACCACATCCCAGTGCCTCTCGTATCATCAGTAATGTCCTTAGAACTTCTGAAACGCAGCAGTTGATCGTACTAGCACATGATTCAGGAGCCAGAACTCAGACCGCTGCAGCTCTGCCTGAATTGATTGAGACACTTCAGGCAAGAGGGTTTGTATTCGATAAGTTGGATGCATCTGTAGAACCTATAAGGTTTCTAGTGCCATAGAGATATAGTTACTGCTCTCACCGTAAAAACGGAATCATATTAATCTAGAT
>JAAYFZ010000269.1 GCA_012727965.1 Clostridiaceae bacterium | reverse complement strand
GCTGGCTTGAGCTCGAGAAGGTGGTAGTCAAACAGAGCAGAGCCGTTGATCAGCAAACAGCCGGGTTCATGTTATCAGAAAGCAAGGACGATGCTTCTGCTAACGATTCTAAAAAAAGTATTGTCGATAAACAGTCAAAAACCGGACGAGCACGCTTTTTTCCAACTGCAGGCGGTATATTGAAGGCTATGGTCCGGCAAGAAGAATCAGGGTATCGCTATCTGGCGATAGATGGACTGGAAAACTGCATTGCGGCGATAAAAGAAGTCGCGGCAGGCGGTCTGAAGCACGTTTTCATTGAGATGTCTGCCTGTGCCGGCAGCTGTATTGGCGGTCCGGTCATGGATAGAAACCATCTAAGTCCGATTCTGAATTACAGTCAGGTCGCCGCGGTTGCAGGACCGGAGGATCTGCCAGTTGAAATGCCTGAATCACGTAGGATGGTCCAGACTTTTGCCAGGATAGAATTGGATAATCGCCAGCCGGATGAAATAGAAATAAAGGCTATTCTTCGTCAGATTGGTAAAACCAAACCTGAACATGAGCTTAACTGCGGTACCTGCGGTTATGATACATGCCGGCAGAAGGCGATCGCAGTCTATCAGGGAAAAGCTGATTTAAGCATGTGTCTGCCATATCTTAAGGAAAAGGCCGAGAGCTTCTCTGACAATATCATCAGCAATACTCCAAACGGCATCATCGTTGTAAATGACAGCTATCAGGTTCAGCAGATCAACCGTGCCGCGCTGAATATCATGAACATCCGCAGCGCCGAGGATGTGCTTGGCGAACAAGTGGTCCGCATTATGGATCCCAAGCCTTTTATGGATGTACTTAACTCTGGCATGAACATTCATAGCCGTCGGACTTATCTGGCTGAGTACAAAAAATATGTTGAGAAGAGCATTATCTTCGATCGCGAGTTTAACCTTCTGATTTGTATCATGCATGATGTCACTGATGAAGAGAAGCAGCGTGAACGCAAGGAGTCGATCAGACATCAGACGATTGATATCGCAGATAAGGTTGTTGAAAAACAAATGCGGATCGTTCAGGAGATTGCCTCACTGCTAGGTGAAACTGCTGCGGAAACGAAGATAGCTCTTACTAAGCTCAAGGAGTCGATCTCAGATGAATAATCTCTGTGCTGATATTGGCTATCGCAGTCTGAATAAGTTCGGCGAGCTTCTATGCGGCGATAGTGTTGAGGCTGTTGAGCAAGCTGATAGCAGTGATTCAAGAATAATCGTGCTTGCTGATGGCTTGGGCAGTGGTGTCAAAGCCAGCATCCTGTCGACACTGACTGCGCGCATCATCGCAACCATGATGGCGGAGGGCCTGGATATCGAGGACTGTGTGGCCACGATTGCTGCGACTTTGCCCGTTTGCTCTGTAAGAGGAGTGGCTTACTCGACTTTTACCATTATACATTTGATTGAAAATGAAGAAGCCGAGATCATTCAGTATGATAATCCGCATGTGATCATGCTGCGCGGAGGACGATATGTTGAGCTGCCGGCAACAATTCTCAAAATCGATGGCAAGGAGATTTATAAGTCGCGTATTACGCTGCAACCAGATGATATTTTCATTGCTATGAGCGACGGCGCTATCCATGCAGGTGTGGGTAGAACCTTGAATTTCGGCTGGCAGCGTGAGGATATCATCGAATTTTCCGAGACCTTTTGCGAAGCCGGTTATACAGCTAAGACTCTTACAACTATTCTGCTCGACAAATGTGATGAGCTCTATGGCGGCCAGCCTGGTGATGATACTACCTTCTGTGTGGTCCGAATCAGGAAGCGTGAGCCGATGAATTTGCTTATCGGTCCGCCGGCCAAGCCTGATGACTGTTCCAAGATGATGTCGCTGTTTTTTTCCAAGGAAGGCAAGCATATCGTCTGCGGTGGTACGACCTCAATGATAGCGGCAGATCATCTCCGCCGGAAACTGTTTCCTCTGCTTGATTTCGCAGATCCTGATATCCCGCCGATCGCCAGGATCGACGGCGTCGATCTCGTGACTGAGGGCGTGATCACAATCAACAAGGTGCTCAGCTATGCGCAGAATTATCTCGATGACAATGAGGCCTATACTGAATGGTCATTCAAGAAGGACGGTGCTTCGCAGATCGCGCGGCTGCTGTTCGAAGAAGCTACAGATATAAATTTCTATGTCGGCAAGGCGGTCAATCCTGCCCATCAGAACCCCGATCTGCCGATCAGCTTCAGTATTAAAATGCGCTTGGTCGACGAGCTGGCCGCCTGCCTGCGACAAATGGGAAAAAACATCAAGCTTAGTTATTTCTAAGAAGATTCAGATAATATTCGGAATATTTTTGGCAAAAGGAGGCTCCAGCCATGCGTAAATTCGATACTCAGGTACAGCATCTTAAATACAAGGTTCTGCGCGAAGTTGCCAGGCATGCTTTTGCCGGTGATCTGCTGAGTGCAGTCAGTGAGATTCCCAAAACAATAGTTCCAGGCAAAAACCCATCGATGCGCTGTTGTGTCTATAAGGAGCGCGCGATTCTAACTGAACGGGTCAGGCTGGCAATGGGTGGTGATCGCAGAAATAGAAATGTGATCGAGGTCATCGATATTGCCTGTGATGAGTGTCCGGTTGGCGGCTATGAAGTAAGTCAGGCCTGCCGCGGTTG
>JAAYFZ010000268.1 GCA_012727965.1 Clostridiaceae bacterium | reverse complement strand
GGTATGTATGGCTCTTGGTGCTTATCTTGCTGTAATGCTTATTTTCCTGTTGTATCAGAACCGGTAAATTTGATTCCTTTGAGCGCAACATCCGACATAGTGGCTACAGGGCAGATCGTACACCATGTTCTCGGCTTATAAAATAGAGACATTAGTAGTCCAATAACCGATGTTGTCATCATCATTGAGAAAAATCTGTACGACAGATGAGACAACCACTGTAAGCCAGAAGCTGTGGGTATTAACTGAGGAAGTTCGCCATTGAATGCGAAGAACAGCAGAAAGCGCGGGTAGTTCATTGGCTCCATTGCACCTGCTGCAACCCTGATCGTCGTGCCGAGCATGATCAGCAGATTTAGACTGAAATAAACCAGGACGTACCACTTCACATTACCCTTGATGAAAGATTTTGGGGTTTTATGACCGCGGGCAAAAGGCGATTTGCCTACTTCTGTAAAGAGGCTGGCACGCGGGCAATAGCCTTGACACCAGGTTTTTCTCTTGTCACGAATCAGCAATATAAAGGGTGTTATCATGCAAGCCATTGCCAACATGGCGAAATATATGTTGATAAAAGCAAGTGCGAAGTAAAGCAGGGTACCTATGATTAGTAGTCGATGATTCTTAAGCTTGAAATCCATTTTCTTCTGTTGCTCCTTTGTTGATTGCTTAGTTCAGTTTATTGCTGTGCTATTTGCCGAGACAGCAGGAGCAATTATAGCCTTATTGCACAGATAGATTCTGTGATAGAATTACATATATATAATGTATAGGGGTAAACATAATTGAAATAGTGTTAACAGAATAGATTTGATAAGTGTAATTAATATATGTCTAATCGGGTTGCCCTAGATCTATTTGATTGACGCTATACTAAGCGTTCAATATACTTGACGATAAATAAACAACTGCACTATACTAGTCTGTGGATTGGTAACAATCAAGTGTTCTGAGGCTGCTTCCATAACTGGAATTGTCTTGGTTTCAAAGAATTATTTATAGGTATTGAATGCAACTAAGAATAATATAGGTGATGAATAAATGAGCAGAAGCCACGATAAGAGACCAATGAACAATAATTCGAATAGGCAGAACCGTTATATGATTTCACGCAAGAAATCACGTAAGCTTAATATAGCTGGATTTATGATAATGGTCACAATTTTATTAGTTGTGGCAACGGGTATTTTGTATATAGGAAACCACTTGAATTTGTTTGACAATTCGCCTTCAGCTTCAGCAGAAACAACTGGTACGACTACTGCCATAACAGATAATACTTCTGATAGCAGCACCAAAGAATCAGAACCCCCTGAAACAGAGACTGAGCCAACACAACCGCCTACGCCAACACCTGTTCCAGACACTGAACCACCAGTAATTTCTGGAACTGATGATATAACAGTATTTGTTGGAGATACAGTATCATATAGGAAAAATGTACAAGTAGAAGATAATATCGATGAGTCCCCAACATTGGATATTGATTCAAGTCAGGTTAATATGAATGCACCAGGTATTTATCCTGTAAAATATTTTGCGACTGATGCCGCTGGTAATACATCTGAGGTTATGATTAATATCACTATTCTTGAGAGAACTGAATCAGAATACAGTCTGGATGAAATGCTGGAAGAAGCCGAAATAATTCTAAGTGAGATCCTTGAACCAGGCATGACACAGCTTGAACAGGCTGAGGCAATTTACTGGTGGACAAAGAGTCACATAGTATATGTTAATCATTCAGACAAAACGGATTGGTTGCAAGGCGCCTGGCAGGGCATCAATAAAGGCAGCGGTGATTGTTTTAATTACTTCGCTACTGCCAAGCTTCTGCTGATACAAGCAGGTATAGATAATGTTGATGTTATTAAGTCTACAGGCAGTCATTTCTGGAGTCTGGTAAATGTTGGCGACGGCTATTATCATTTTGACACGACACCTAGGAAGGCCGGCGGAGAGTTTTTCATGTTGACTGACCAGGAGATTACTGCATACTCTGATCAACACGGTGATTCGCATATCTGGGATAGGGACAAATATCCTCAGACCCCGCAGGAGTAAAGCATGCAAAATGTAGATGGAAACCGTCGTAAGCGTCTTGGAGTCATCGGCGGACTTGGGCCGATGGCTTCGGCCCATTTTTATAGTATTATCACCCAAATGACAGCTGCAGAGTCAGACCAGGAGCATTTGGAGATTGAAATACTCAGCTTGCCTGGAATACCTGACAGAACAGCATTTATATCCGGCCGCAGCAACAATGATCCAGTACCGGCACTTATTACTGCTGCGCTGGAACTGCAGTCTCATGGAGCAGAAATAATCGCAATACCATGTGTAACAGCACACTGTTTTTTTGATCAGATCCAAGATATGGTCCACACGAGAATATTGAATATGGTAGATGAAACAGCTGCTTGTCTGGCTAGACATAATGTGGCAAGAGCCGGTCTGCTCGCAACAGAAGGAACACTGACATGCTCTATATTTGAAAAAGCCCTTGATAACTATAAAATCGAGTCAATGAAGCCAGAGATGAATGATCAGAGAATTGTTATGAGTACGATCTATGAGAAAATCAAAGCGGCTAGAGAGATCGATTATATTAGCTTCGAATCAGTTACTGACAATCTGAAAACGCAGGGTGCTGATGCAATAATACTTGGCTGTACTGAACTGAGCTTAATTGACAAGCGAAAACTGACGGCATCATTCTACGATGCATTGGAGATATTGGCTGCCGTCTGTGTAAGTGAGTGCGGCGCGAAATTAACAGCAAGTGCAGAAACGCTGCTTGCGCTGGATGGCAGCGGCAGCTGCTGATAGAGAGGAATATATGCGGATTAATATTCTAGAATATTTAGACCAGGCTGCCGTTGAATATGGCAGTAAAATTGCTTACAGTGATGGCATAGATGATATGAGTTTTGCCGAGGTTCAGGAGAAATCGCTTGCCATAGGATCATATTTGGCTGGGGCAGGTATTCGCAGGAAGCCTGTCGCAGTGTTTATGCGCAGACACCCATCAACTGTGTCTGCTTATTTCGGTGTAGTCACAGCAGGTTGTTTTTACATACCCCTTGACGAAGAGATGCCTGCCTTCAGAATTGAACTGATTCTTGAGAATATCAAGCCAGAAATTATCATTTGTGATAATCATACTCAGAAACAAGCGGAGAAATTTGCTTTATCATCGAAGCTTGTACTTTTTGAGGATCTGATCAGTACAGAAATTAATCCGGAACTTCTTGCGGAGGTCCGCTCAAGTGTTATTGACACTGATTTGGTATACATAGTATTCACATCTGGGTCGACAGGCGTGCCAAAAGGGGTTGCAGCTTGTCACCGTAATGTTATTGACTATATTGAACAGCTTACTGATATTCTGCAAGTAAACGAAAATACTGTATTCGGTAATCAGACACCTCTGTATCTGGACGCTTGTCTTAAGGAACTTATACCTGTTCTGAAAACAGGTGCTAAAACATATATTATTCCCAAACAGCTGTTTTTGTTCCCGCTTAAACTTGTTGAATATATAAATGAGCATAAAATCAATACTGTCTGTTGGGTGGTCACTGCTTTGACCATGATTTCTGGATTGAAGGTATTGGAAAAATCTGTACCCTCATCCTTACATACAATTGCTTTTGCCAGTGAGGTTTTTCCAATCAGACAGTTTAAACTCTGGAAACAAGCTCTTCCACAGGCCAGATTCATTAATTTTTATGGTCCTACAGAAACAACGGGTGTCTGCTGTTTCTATGAGGTTGATCGCGATTTTGGTGATGACGAAATGATTCCGATAGGCAAGCCTTTTGCCAACAGGGAGATATTTCTGATCAAAGAGGATGGCAGCAGTGCTCAAATTGGTGAAGTTGGTGAAATATATATCAGAGGCAGCTCGATTACTCATGGCTATTATGGAGATTTCGTCAGAACATCCGAGGCATTTGTTCAAAATCCGCTGAATGAGATGTATCCTGAACTTGTTTACAAGACAGGTGACCTGGGCCGTATCAACGAAGAGGGACAACTGGTTTTTGTTTCGCGTAAGGACTATCAAATCAAACATATGGGACAAAGGATAGAACTTGGAGAGATAGAATCAGCGGCATCATCATCGGAAAAAACAGGACTTGTCGGCTGTATATATGATAAGGATAAGAAACGAATTATATTGTTCTATACAGGTGAACAGGATGATGTGAGTTTGAGAAATCTATTGACGGAGAAGCTTCCACGTTATATGCTTCCAGCCAGACTAATACACTTGTCTGAGCTGCCTCTGACAGGTAACAAGAAAATCGATCGCAATGAACTTATGAACATATACAAAAACGGAGGAAAATTAAATGGAACAGATTTTAGAAATACTGAATGATCTCCATCCTGAAGTGGATTTTACAACACAGACTGGATTGATTGATAACAAGATACTTGATTCTTTTGATATTGTCTCAATAGTCACTGAAATCAGTAATGAGTTTGATATTGCTGTTCCTGCTGAAGAGATTATTCCTGATAATTTCAATTCCGCACAGTCACTACAGGCTATGATTGACAGATTGCTTGATGAATAAGGGGTAATAATAGCACATGACATTTGTATCAGCGGCTTTTGTCGTTTTTCTACTAGCGCTATTTGTGCTGTATTATACTTTGCCGAGGTCATGGCAGTGGCCTCTTCTTCTGGTTGCCGGATATATTTTCTATGCATTTGCCGGCCCGACATTTCTGATTTATGTTGTCGCTACGACAATAACTGCCTGGTATGGCACATTGAGAATCCACAGACTTCAGCTTGAACAGAAAGACTATCTAGCACAGAATAAGTCTACGCTGGACCGCGAGGGCCGCAAACAATACAAGTCAAAAATGAAAAAACGCCAACAAATCTGGTTCTGGTCTGCTTTGTTGTTCAATATCGGGTTACTGGCTATCGTTAAGTACACTGATTTTGTTATATTCAATATCAACTCACTGATGTCTGTCTTCAATTCTGGAGGAAAACTGGATTTTCTCGATATCGCATTACCGCTCGGAATGTCTTTTTATACATTTCAGACTGTTGGCTATGTTATTGATGTTTATCGAGCCAAGCATCCACCAGAGAAGAATTTGTTCAAATTAGGCTTGTTTGTTTCATTTTTCCCTCAGATGATTCAAGGGCCTATCAGCAGGTTTTCAGATTTGGCACCTGACCTGTACAGTCAACATCAATTTGATTCTGATAAATTTTCTCAGGGGATCCAGAGAATTCTTTGGGGATTTTTCAAAAAGGTTGTAATTGCTGACAGGGTAATAGCAGCTGTTTCAACAATATTTCAAGAGCCTGATCAGTATAGAGGCATTTATGTTTTTGTAGGGATGATCTTCTACGCATTACAGCTTTATGCTGATTTTACTGGTGGAATAGATATTACAATAGGTATCGCTCAGGCCTTGGGTATCGGCCTGAAGGAGAATTTCGAACGACCGTTTTTTGCTAAGTCAACTGCTGAATATTGGAGACGCTGGCATATAACCATGGGAACATGGTTTCGTGACTATATTTTCTATCCGCTGTCTGTCTCTAAACCAATGCTTAAGCTGTCAAACAACTCAAGGAAACTGCTTGGTTCAGGCTTCGGAAGAAGATTCCCCGTATATGTTTCTACAATTATAGTATGGTTTACAACAGGACTATGGCATGGAGCCAGTTGGAATTTTGTGGTTTGGGGTCTTCTGAATGGTCTTGTTATTATCATATCGCAGGAACTAGAACCTTTTTATGATGTCTTCCACAGAAAATTTTCTGTAGCAGGGAAAACCTGGTTCAGAATGTTTCAGGTTGCCAGAACCTTTTTTCTGATGTCTTCTATTAGACTTCTAGACTGTTATCGTGATGTAGGACTAACCTTTCGCCAGTATTTATCAATGTTTACAGAGTTTGATCTGTCAGTTATTTCCAATGGTTCGATGTTGGAACTAGGCTTGTCACTTGCTGATTATGTTCTTCTGGCAGTAGGGACTATTATGTTGACTTCAGTCAGCT
>JAAYFZ010000267.1 GCA_012727965.1 Clostridiaceae bacterium | reverse complement strand
GTTTAATGAGGAAGTAGGTTCATCCATAATAATAACATCTGCATTATGAGATACAGCCTTCGCAATTTCTATTGATTGGATTTTAGAAACAGAAAGTGTGCGAACTAATGCCTTTGGATCAAGATCTATCTTCAAGGTTGTAAATAAATCTTTTGTATCTTTGTTCATCTTCTTATAGTCAACGATACCATACTTAATCGGCAACCTACCTAGCCAGACATTTTCTTGCACATTCAAATGAGGCTCTGGATAAAGTTCTTGATGAATCATAGAAACGCCATCTTTGATTGCATCCAATGTACTGGAATAATTAACTTCTTTACCATTATGAAGAATCACGCCAGAATCTCTTTTATAAATACCAAAAAGACATTTCATCAATGTTGACTTACCAGCTCCATTTTCACCCACGAGCGCATGCACAGACCCTGCTCTAACATTTAAACTAACTTGCTTAAGTGCTTGAACGCCAGGGAAACTTTTTGAAATATCTATAAGTTTAAAAACATATTCTTGTTGACTCATTAATTGACTCTTCCTTTAAAAATGATCCGGCAGAGAGGATATCCTCTCTGCCGGATATTCGTTAGTTTCTCTTAGAATTGATCCACATTTGTGGCATCAACAGAAAAATAGGGAATCCAAATATAATTGCCATCTGTAATTTCGTATTCAAAGTTTTCTGCTGTGGGCTCCTCACCCTTTGCAAGAAGTGCTGCGAGTTCTATAGTTGCATATGCTTGATTTTTAGCATCGTTCAAAGATGTTGCTAACATTGTTCCTTCAATAATTGCATCTTTGCCTACTTCAGTAGCATCAACGCCGAATACTGGAACATATTTGTCTCCTGTAAAATATCCTTGCGCTTTCAATGCTTCAATTGCGCCAAGAGCCATATCATCATTATTAGCGAAAACGGCTTCAATGGTGTCGCCATGCGCAGAAAGTATTGTGGCCATCTTATCTTGGCCCTTCACTCGATCCCACATAGCTGTATCCTGGGCCAATTTTTCAACTTTATAGCCATTATCGGTCAAATACTTTATCGAATATTCTGTCCGGAGTTCAGCATCTTGATGGCCGGGCTCACCGGTCAGCATTACATATTGAATAACACCGTCACCGTTCTTATCTGCTGCAGGTGTCGCATCCCAGTATTGGGCCATGGCTACGCCTTGCATAGTCCCTGAATCTTCAGCTTTAGCGCCAACGTAATAAACTTTGTCCCACATAGACATAACTTCAGCAAAAGGCTCTCTGTTAAAAAATACTACCGGTGTATTGTCTTTCATGGCTTTATCTATAACAATTTGTGCGGCTGAGCGATCTTGCATATTGACAGCCAGGCTAGGATAGCCTTTTGTCAAAAACAGGTCAATATTGTTGTTTTGTGTAGTCTGGTCAGCTTTTGCATCAGTAACATCTAGTTTTACGCCCAGCTCTTCCGCTTTTGCATACATAGCATTGCGCATTTCGGTCAGGAAGGTATCTTCGTACTTGCTGATAGTTACCCCTATGACAGTCTCTGCACATACAGCAACAGAAATCAACATCAGGGCTACGACCATAACCAAAGAAATTAGCTTTTTCATCCAGGGTTCCTCCTAATTTTTATTATTT
>JAAYFZ010000266.1 GCA_012727965.1 Clostridiaceae bacterium | reverse complement strand
GACAACGAATTTGCACTTCCGTAAATATCCTTAACCTTGAAATCATAAATAGACATAAAATTTCTCCTTCCAATCTCGCCGCTGGCTGTCCCATCCGGCATTTGTTTTGCTCCGATATTTATTGTTCAATAATTCGAAAGCGCTCTATCATCAATCTTTGCAGAGACTCTTTCATTTCATCAGGTAGAAAGGATTCGGCACACATAGAAGAGAACTTTTCCTTAAGCCGCCAGACTTTTGCCATCATCTTATCTGCAGACCTAGCAGGTATACCTATTGTCTCAGCAAATATGAAGAAATCCTTGCGTCTTATATTTTGCTTCTTACCGTTCATTGTCAGAGCAAAATGTTCCTTATCAGCCGGAATAACAAGATTTGTGGATAACATGTCATAAGCCGCAGATAAAACATAACTGCAACTGCCTACAGCAGTTTCGACAAGAGAGAAATTTTTGAGATGCATATCAGAATTTCCTACGACAAAAGAAAAAACTATTCTCAAGAACAACTCAGAGAGATCAAGACCCGGTTGTTCCGAATATTTCATTATGATTTTCGCACACCTCTCATAAGATCCGCGATACTTATCTTCTGTTAATCTGCCGTCAAGCTGGCAAAAGTCCTCCATAGCAAGCATTTGTGTTGTGCTATTCTGGGAGATTCGATCGATTCTTTTTGTAATATAGGCAATACCAGCATTCTCTGAAGCCATCCGGATCAAAGCAAACGGGACTGTAGCAATACCGCAAACTGATGCCATCTGCATGATGAGATATTCGAGCTCTGGAAGTGCTGTATATTCATCCGCTTGTGGCTTGAGAATATAGCCTGTAGGGTAATTCACCAAGGTCAAACGAGGATCAATTTCTTCAGTTAGATGAAGCGATAGTTTTTTCTGAACTCCAGGAACAGTAAGACCTCTATTCACACTATCCGTTGCTAGCTGCTTAATTACTTCATCTGTTACATCAATTTCTGGCAGCTTGTTTGTGCCAAAAAACCTAGCAATGCAGCTTCTGTGCCAGCCTGTTTCTGTTTCAGTGATATCAGCAGATTTGGTAAACATCTTGCCACAATGCAAGCAATTCATTCTCTAGCCTCCTTGATACTGACATTGCCAATAGGATCTCTGCATGCTACAAGAAGAATAGCGAAGCGATCTCTGAGATCAATTTTCCAATTCTTGCTGACAATGTTCAACAGCCAACCCTCAGGTATTAATCCATCAAAGAAGGAGAATAGAGTTTTTGATTGGTATTCCTCTTTTTGCAAAGGAAGTGTCAAGCTAACGGCAGATGCATTAGCGCTCGTCAAATATTGAGCGTCATAAACAAAAGAATAACCTGACTCTGTTTCGTTAAGTATTCCAGCAAAAGAATTCCTCACATAAATATAAGCTGTTCTATAAGCACTCATTTCTCATCTCTCCGACCAGGAACAGCTTCCATGCCAAACATTGCAAGAGCCTGATTCACTTTATCCATTCTCACAGTTTCTTTACCCTGCTCAAGCTCACGAACAAAGCGCAAACCAAGACCTGAGCGAATAGCAAAATCCTCTTGCGTAAGTCCAGCTTCTCTTCTTCTAAATTTAATATAATCACCAATCTTACTCATGAACACATACTACACCTTATAGGGTGTAATATCAACAAAATTGACTAATATGTACCCTTTAAGGTATAACAAGGTGTAAAAAGGACAAAATAATCCCGAAAGGGTGTAAATATAAATGTGTAGGAGCTATTTTGAGATACCGAAACGTCTATCAGAAGCATTCTTCAATCTATGCATAGCCTCTTCAAGAGTTGATCGCGGACAGGCGATATTAACACGCTCATAACCAGAGCCTTCTGGTCCGAACATCGTGCCTTCATCAAACCAGAGCTTAGCCTCGTTGACCATAAAATCTTTGCGTTCTTTGTCGTCCGCCAGAATCGAGCGGAAGTCCAGCCAGACAAGATAAGTACCTTGTGGTCTGACCAGCTTGACCTGAGGCAGTTCATCAAAGAGAAACTGTTCCAGCCAACTCAAGTTGTCCTGGAGATATTGCTGCAGCTGCTCTAGCCAGTCAGCGCCGTGTTCATAAGCCGCCTGAGCTGCTCTTAAACCTGTGATGCTTATCTCGCCGTAGCCGCTGCGGCTGATTTCGGCTTTGAACTCGCGTCTTAGGGTATCGTTCGAGATGAAAATATTGGCTGCCTGCAGACCCGCTAAGTTGAAGGTCTTGCTGGGCGCTGTACAGAGTATAGTCATATCAGCTAAATCGGTTGATAATGAAGAAAAAATCGTATGTTTATAACCAGGG
>JAAYFZ010000265.1 GCA_012727965.1 Clostridiaceae bacterium | reverse complement strand
TCGCCCTGCCAATTTCCGCGAGACCTTCCGGTATGACTTCATAATGACTATGCCGCTCGAGAACACTCTGGGAGATCGCAAAAATCGCTTCAAGAATGCGTTCCTTCTCCGCACGTATTTCCTGCCTGTTTCCTATTTCTTCATTTCCTGTCATTTTGATCACCTTCAGATATAGGGTATTTATCCACCAATCGATTACATTTCTGTAACATCCATTTAACTGACACTATATTTAAGATTATAGTAGAATAGCAGATATGTATAGATGTTTGCTGTCTAGAACGTGATCGGAGGAGTATGATCAGATCAATAATCATCGATGATGAGAAAATCTCCATAATGGTTCTGGAAAAAATGCTGTCGGGATATGATTTCATTGACAATAGGGAATCATGCCTGACTGCTTATGCTGCCATTGAAGCTTTTGATAAACATATGCCAGACATAGCATTTGTAGATATCAATATGCCGGAGAAGAGCGGCATCGAGTTGGCTAAGTTATTTCAGAGCATTAAGCCAGATATCAAAATAGTATTCGTAACTGCAGATGAGAGCTTCGCTGTCAAAGCCTTCGAGCTGGTCGCTTATGATTATCTGGTCAAACCGCTCAGCCATGAGCGATTTGACTTGCTGGCAAAGAGGCTTCTTGAACAGAGTAAGCCTGGAAACGCCGTAGTTGGCACAACCTTAACTGATGCCATTTCCGATATCACAGATACAGAAAACAGAATTAGCATTATGACAATGGGTGGTTTCGAGCTAAAAAACAACGAGGGCGAGACTGTTAAATGGCGCTCAGAGAAAACACGTGAGCTCTTCGCTTTGCTCTATCACAATCGTGGCCGCAGCCAGACAAAGAATATGCTGATCGACACAATATGGCCTGACCATGACCCGGCAAAAGCCCAGCATCTTCTGCATAATGGTATTTATTATATTCGTCGTGCTCTCAAAGAGCATGGAATCGATAAACAGCATATACTCATCAACAGCGGTTATAAAATGCATCTGCAAAATGTTTTTGCTGATAATATCTATTTTGAGAACAAAATCGCACGCAGTTATATTGATCTCGATACCAGGAAGCTGGAGAGCTATGACAAGCTATATCGGGGACCATTCATGAATTTTGAGAACTGGAGCTGGTGCGAGCTGGACCGCCTCGAAATAGAAAAAAATTATGACAAGCTGTTGCAAGTGCTTACTGATCGCTACGAGGCAGAAGATCGTCAAACAGATCTGGAAATGATACTTATAAGACGCAGTCGCCGAGACCCGTATAATGAGGGTCTGGCTGCACGTCTGATAATATTCTACGAAAGAAGTGGAAATCAGCAGAAGGCTCTCGAATATCGTCATGAATTTGAGAGAAAAATGCAAGAGGATATCTGGAATAGTGAAACGATGTCAGATTCGTGATATTTTCGGGAGAGTCTGTTTATATTATCTTTTTTACCATCGGTAAAAGGAGATATATATGACTGATAACCTACAACGCAGATTATTTCAAGGCTTCGTCTGCCTTTTGATATTAAAAATGGCCGGCACCAATGAACTATACGGTGCTATGATATTGGATGAACTGGAGCAGGTTGGCTATAGATTAAGCCCGGGTACTCTTTATCCAATTCTAAGACAGCTCCAGCAGGATGATCTATTGACTTCCTATGAAGACAATTCTACAGGCAAGCCCCGCCGCTATTACAGCATAACTGTTCAAGGCAAGAAGTCTCTGTTCGATTCGCTTGAATACCTGGATTTTCTGACAAACTACATGAGTGGAGCAAGAGATCAAATTGAAGGAGAACTAAGCAAAACCGGAACCGATAATGTTTGATTTTGCATACAGGCTAATTTATTACTGAGGTTTCTCGCAATAATATTCATCATCCTTGCCTTCGTTGATTTGGCGGCAGACCATAGCTCTGCCGTTCTTTTTGGCGTGGAACATAGCCTTGTCAGCTCTTCTGATTGCTTCATCGTAAGAACTGTCTTCTCTGGTGAAAAATGAAACACCTGCCGAGAAGCTTATATGAATTGGATCAGTAGCCTTGTCGACTTCAATGTCAGTCTCGGAAACTATAGAGAGGATTTTTGCGCCGAAGGCAACTGCATTGTCAGGTCTCAAACCACTACATATCAATAGGAATTCCTCGCCGCCCCAGCGGAAGAAATAATCGCTGCTTCTGATATTAGTCTGGACGATCGCAGCGAATTGTTTGAGTACCATATCACCTGCCTCATGACCCCAGGTGTCATTAACATGCTTGAATTTGTCCAGATCGATCATAAAAAGAGCAGGGGATTCTGAGCCTTTTTTATATTCCCGAAAAATTTCAGTCATAAAAGAATTGCCGGACCTTCTATTGGATATCATCGTCAGAGGATCACTGTAGGCTGCTTGTCTCAGTTCACTGCTGCGCATCGCATAATACCAGCGGTCTAGCAGACTGAAGCCCAGCCAGCTAAGCAATATGGCGATAGCTGCTGCAGCAAGAACAGTTATTATGAAAAAGACTGTGGTTCTGTCCGCTTCTGTTTGCGAAGTTGAGACCATCGCCTCAATATCATCTAGATGAATGCCTGTAGCAACGATCCAGTTATAAGGTTCATAAAGCTTCGCATATGAAAGTTTCTCGGAGACTATCTCGCTGTTTTTTTTCTTGAAAAAGTAATTGAAGTAAATTTCGCCGTTTTTTTTCACACCATTCAATTCTTCGAGATAAGGGAAATTGCCTGCCATATCCTGCGTATTTGTTGACAGGTATGATCCCTCAGTGTCCTTCAAATTTGGATGGACACGTCGAATGGCATAATCTTCTCCGCCATCATAATTGATTACTTCATTGACCCAGACATAAACATCGTTATCGAACTTATAGCTGTGGATTCTATTGGCGATTTCAGTCTTGACTGCATCGTCAATAGATTCGTTGCAGGCCCAGATCATTACCTGGTATTCACCAAGAACGAATCCTGTACTATTTTGATCCTTCGAGAGAAGGTCAGCTCTTGCTTCGGTGTTTGTAATATATTCGCTGTCATGCTGGCTTGAATAGACAAGCTCCTTGCCGTCATTTTTGAATATGAGCAGCCGCAAGATATCTCGATAGGCTCTTGAAGAAAAAAGCTCACCAGATTTGGTTAAGAAGCTTTCAGCATCATTTGCGTAATAATCTATTAGAACACCTTCTGCTGAAATTAGCACATCGTTATAGTAACGAAAAAAACCATCTCTTGTTCTGTCGATGTCCATGATCAGATTACTAATTGTATCTTTTAGGAAGGAGCGTTTGGCGGTTATTAAACTATCACGTCCGGCCTCCTCGTAGCTGTTGCCTGTTCTGCTAAGTGCTACGGCGAAGAAGACCCCTGTAGATAGACTTAATAGGAGTATTAGGCAAACAGATTATAGGCGATACCTTGTTCTGATCCCGGACATTATTCTCTCCAATGCTAATAGATAAATATGAGGTGTATTTAGATTCATAGTAACATATATTCAAATTTGTAAACAATCAAATAAAACAAGGCACTCTACGCAAGAAAAAACGCAGAGTACCTTGATTATCGCAAAACAAACATCTATTCATTTTGCTCAGTGTTTTTATGCTGGCATTCGGGGCAAATGCCTTCAAAAGTCGTGCGATGTCTATGAATGATATATCCCGTTTTGCCGGCTGCCTGCTCATCAATATCATCATTATAATCGAGTGGCAGATCCCATAATTCCCCGCATTCAAGACATTGGAGATGATAATGCTTATCAAGTCTGCTCTCAAACCGATCTGATTTTGGCATCTTGACCTGATTAATTTCTCCTGTCTGAAACAGAATATTTAGATTTCGATAGACGGTTCCCCGGCTTATATTGTCATCCTGAGTGCGAACATCTAGATAAATTTGATCGGCACTCGGATGATCGAAGCGAGCTCGAACTGCATCCAGAACAAGTTTACGCTGCTTAGTATTTCTCTGCTGCTTCATAATTAATTACTCCATTACTATTTTGTACCAATTACATGGAGCTAGAGATAGTAGCCTGATTCAGGGCGTTATTATTCAGCTTAGACAACTCAATTACCTTATCCATGTTAAGTCCAGCAGCTTCGGTAAACCTTGTTCCATATTCTGGATCAGCATGATAGCAATGAACAGCATGACGATATTTGATATTCTCAGTAACTGAAGCTATATCAGCAACAGTATTTTCAATCAGAAGCTGCTTTTTGTCTTCTGTCATTACACGCCATAAATCGCCACCAGCACGGAAACAGTCATCTGTTGGATCATCCTTCGGATCATAGTGGTACATCGCACCATCAAGATCCAGCGGTGGTTCCATTACTTCAGGCTGAGCGGTCCAAACACCATAGCT
>JAAYFZ010000264.1 GCA_012727965.1 Clostridiaceae bacterium | reverse complement strand
GCCTAAACTGCCTATCCCCCAAGGTGAGGGAAGGGAAGCTACAGGCATAAGTATTCCGGCGCTTCTCATGTAAGAAACCACCTTTCCTTTTTGTATACTAAGTAATTTTTTCAGTCCGATCGACACTCTCGCCGTGGACTAACTGGAACGGCACTATTTCATGAACTGCCGGTCGCTTATTGTGTATGCGATGCAACAGCATCTCCACACCTCTCTTAGCCATAAATGAAGCATCCTGCCGGACCGTAGTCAGACGAGGGACGCTATATCGTGATAGTGGAACTCCGTCATAGCCGACGACAGAAATATCTTCAGGGACTTGTCTGCCCAGATCCTGCAGTGCTCGGATTGCACCGATAGCGATAACATCACTTAGTGCGAAAATCGCTGTCACATCCGGGTTTTTGGCTATTAGTCGTTTTGCCGCAGAATAGCCGTCTGCCATTGAGAAACGGCAGGGCTCGCATTGCTTGTCAGGATCGAAATCGAGACTGTTTTTTTCAAAACTGCTGGCACAACCGACAATACGACTATGACTGATCTGCGAATTAGATGGATTGCCGCCAAGCACTCCGATTGATTTATGTCCCTGAGATACCAGATAATCTATAACCTTGGAAGCGGCAGCTGTATCATCTGTAGTCAAACTGGATAAATTAGGAAAACCCAGCTCAGACGCATTATGCGTCAAGAGAACAGACGGCAGGCTTATTCTGTCAAAAGACTCCCGGAAATACTCCAGATCGCCGCCGAGAAACATCAAGCCTTTTGGCCTGCGTTCGCGTGTCAGTCTGATCGCATGCTCAACCTCGTTCGCGTCTTCATCAAGGTAAGCAATAACAGCTTCTTCTCCGTTTTCCATCAGCAATGACTGTGCTTTTTCCAGAATATCGGCGAAAAGCATGTTGTTCGTGCCTTTTACCATGATGGCTATAGATGATTTGGCTTGCATTTTCAAATGCTTGGCATTTGTATTTGGCTGAAAATCATGTTCTCTGACCACTGCCATAACCTTCTCGCGAGTATCATCGCTGACGTCAGGGTGATTATTAAGCACCCTTGATACTGTCCCAACACTGAAGCCTGATAGACGAGCGATATCTTTGATGGTCATTACAACTTTCCGCCTTTCTTCTGATGTATTAGCCCTTGACCGCGCCTGCAGCTACACCTTTGATGATGTATTTCTGACTAGCAAGATAGAATATTACCACTGGTATTACTGCCATGACAAGGCAGGCCATGATCGCACCCATGTCAACACGACCGTAAGAGCCCTGCATATTCTGAATAACCATGGAGATCGTATTGTACTTATTGCGATCGAGTGTCAGATATGGCAGTAGGAAGTCGTTCCAGATCCACATCGTCTCAAGAATTCCGACAGATATGTATGTAGGTTTCATGATGGGCAGTACAACAGCGAAAAAAGTCTTAAGAGGTGTGCTGCCGTCGATCATTGCTGCTTCTTCAATGTCTATTGGTATGGATTTGACGAAGCCGCTGAACATAAATACTGCCAGTCCGGCGCCGAAACCCAGATAAACAATGACCAGTCCCCAGGGAGTGTTCAGTTTAAGCTGGTCAGCTGTTTTCGAAAGAGTGAACATAACCATCTGAAATGGTACCACCATTGAGAAAACACATAATAGATAGAGAAAAGAAGTAACCTTGCCTTTTACCCTTGTGATAAACCAGGCAAACATTGATGTGCAGAGCAGAATAACGAGGACAGAGCCTACTGTAATGATCAGCGTCCATACTACAGCATCAAGAAATTTGTAATGATCTATCGCCATTTTGTAGTTTTCAAAAGCAATATATGTCTCCTGTGTCGGCAATTTAAAGGGAGAGAGACTGATATTAGTTTTGTTCTTAAAAGAATTTAGAAGAACAATGAAAAGTGGCGACACATAAAACACACTAATGATCAGGAAAGTCAGGGTGCCCAGTATACTGAGAGCTTTATTCATCTTCATTACTGCTGTACCTCCCTGGTTCTTGTTACTCTAAGCTGGAGAAGACCCAGGCCAACAACCAGTAAGAAGAAGAGTACTGCTTTTGCCTGACCAACACCTTGCCAGCCTACACGACCGTAGAAAGTGTTGTAGATATTGAGCGCGAGCATTTCTGTAGATTTCATAGGTTCACCGGCTGTCAGTGACAAGTTCTGATCAAATAGTTTGAAGCCATTTGTCAATGTCAGAAATGTACAGATCGTTATCGATGGCATCAGATTGGGGATTATGACATGACGCAATCTCTGCCAGACATTTGCTCCATCGATATGAGCTGCTTCAGTGTAATCACCTGGAATAGCCTGCAGGCCGGCAATGTAAATAATCATCATATAGCCTATCTGCTGCCAGCATATCAGGATAACTAGTCCCCAGAAGCCGAAGGTTGTACTGATCTTCAACGTCAGATCGAAACGAGCCAGTATGCCGTTGAAAATCAGCTGCCAGATATAACCGAGTACAATGCCGCCAATCAGATTCGGCAGGAAAAAAACTGTGCGGAAAATATTAGTGCCCTTGAAGCTCTGTGTCAAGGCGAGGGCAACTATGAAGGCCAGTAGATTTATCAGCACCACAGTCACTACTGTGAAGGCTGCTGTGAAAATAAAGGCGCTTGTAAATTCAGGATCCTTGATAGCCCTTATATAGTTTTCTATGCCATTGAATGTCGCATTGTTGACAGTGCGAAATTCTGTAAAAGAAAGATAAATACCTTGGATGAAAGGCCATATGAAACCAATGATAAAAGCAGCCAGAGTTGGGAGAACGAATATTGGGAAGTAACGTTTCAACGATCGTTCCATAGCGGGAATGACCTCCTCTCGCAGTGGCAGAAAAAATAAAAATGTGGATGGACGGGATCCCGCCCACCCACATGGTAGTTTATCAGATTAAGAAGTGATCAGGAAGCGGATGCTGCCTTCTCTGTTGCCCAGCCATCAACGAAAGCTGTTACGACCTGTGCCCATGTGTCATCATTCTGGTTGGCAGCATATGCTGTCAGAGCAGAACCAACACCATTTTTCCAGTTTTCTGAAGGCATGGTCGGGAAGTGCCAGAGTACAGGAGCCTTGCCGGCTTCTACATACTCATTGGCGATGTTGATCAGTGCATTTGATGATTCAAGATTGCTCTTGAAGGGGATAACGAAGCCCATACCAGGGTCGCCTGAAGGCATAGCACCTTCGCCACCGCACATTGCTTTGACACCAACTTCAGAACTTACACACCAGTTGATGAAATTAAGAGTCGCCTGAATGTCTTCTTCAGCAGCTTCGCTGTTTACACACCAGTAGTTTTCTGTACCTGTGCACAGACCCTGTGATTCTTCACCTTCAGCACCGATATAGATCGGCAGCATTCCGAGAGATTCGTCTCCGAGTGAAGAAACATCGTTATAAGCCCATGTACCATTCTGATAGAAAACTGCCTGGCCGGATACAAACTCAGCTGTGGAGTCATCACCGGTTTTTGCGCTCAGCAGTGTAGGAGCGACTGTTGAATTGTTGATATAAAGATCCCAGATATTGCGATAGTTGTCGAGATATGTACCCTTGATAGCATCTGTATCGCCGATACCGTCTGCTTCATACTCATAGTAAATTGGCAGATTGGCCAGATGAGTTTTGAAACGCCAGTCAGATGATCCGTCCATACCAGGTGAAGAGAAAGCTGCGAAACCGAGCTCGTCTTGTCTGGCTGTGATATCTTCGACGACTGTTTTCAGCGTCTCGAAATTGGTGATATCGTCCTGAGTGTAACCAGCCTGCTCAAGCAGGTCCTTGTTGTAGATGATGCCGTAGGTTTCGATAACATAACCGATACCTGCGATTTTGTCTCCGTCCTTCAGTGCGAAGGCCTGATCGCTCAGTTGCCCAACGATATCGGAACCTGTCAGGTCATAGCAATAATCTTTCCAGTTTGCGAGTCCTACAGGACCATTAACCTGGAACAGTGTCGGTGCTTCGCTCTTACCCATTTCACTCATGAGCGATGTCTCATACTGGCCAGAAGCCGCTGTTAAGACTTTTACATCGATGCCTGTTTCTTCTTTGTAGATTGTTGCTAGTTCCTGCCACTGAGCATCCTGCTCGGGCTTGAAGTTCAGATAATAAACAGAACCGTCTGCTGCAGGTGTTGTTTCAGATGGTGCCTCTGTTGTAGTTTCAGAACCATTGTCAGCACCTTTGGTAGTGGTAGCTGCGGTTGTTGTGGTCTCGCTGCCTGCACAGCCAGCTAGAATTCCGATCGACATGACTGCTGCCATGACAAGAGCCAATAGCTTCTTTTTCATTTTCGTACCTCCTGATAATGTTGTTACTGGAAACGTTACTGGAAACGTTTCATTAACTCGATGACTTTATAATAAGCTCGGCTCAAGAAAAATACAATACTTTTTTCGTATTGTTTATAAAATTGTGTTTAGTGTGGTGAAAACAAGGTACAACTTGTGC
>JAAYFZ010000263.1 GCA_012727965.1 Clostridiaceae bacterium | reverse complement strand
CGGAGCAATATCCTTCAATTTTTGAACAGAAATCTACTGCGATCCTCATAGTGGCACCGGAACGTACTTTTTGGGAAAAGGCAACGATTCTGCATCATGAAGCAAATCGGCCTGAATATCTGGATATACTTCAGTGATATTCCCGGCACATTAAAAGCTGATTGATAATACTGATAAAAATTTAGAAAAACTCTCTAATATGCGTCCACTGACCAAAGGTGAGGTCGAACGTTTGAGAGATGAGTTTTTGATTAAATTTACCAATGGTGGAGATGGTTGCAGGGTATGTTAATGAGAGACTGGAGAAGTATCTATCACTATTCAATACTATTATCAGGTATATAATAGCGTATATGATAATAAACATCGTATGGGAGAAACATTACATTTGTTTTGTAAGATTCTCCTTACTATTGCGTCTTATTGTTGTCAGGAGGTGAACAGGTGACTGATATTGAAGCGATATATGAACGATATTTCAAAGATGTCTATCTGTATATCTATGCTTTGTCCCAAGATAAACATATCGCGGAAGATATCACATCGGAAGCTTTTATCAAGGCATTAGACGCAATCGATAGTTTCAGGGGTTCCAGCGACATACGGGTATGGCTATGCCAAATTGCGAAGAATTGCTACTACTCCTATTTGCGGAAGAACCGTAGGACTATCAGTCTCGAGTCAGTCGGTGACATCATAGATTCATATGACCCTGATACATTGATAATGACTGCTGAGGATTCGATGAAGCTTCATCAGTGTCTGCATCAGTTGAAAGAACCGTATAAGGAGGTCTTCTCTTTAAGGGTATTCGGCGAACTTAGCTTCAAGCAGATAGCTTCCCTGTTCAACAAGACTGACAATTGGGCCTGTGTTACTTTTCACAGGGCAAAAATGAAAATTCAGGAAGAAATGAGGCGAACACCATGAGCAATCAATGTGCGGTCATCAGAGATTTGATGCCATTATATGCTGAATCAATGGCCAGTAAGGCTTCTGCGGAAATAATTGAGGAGCACCTTGCAGGGTGTCAGTCATGCAGGGACTATCTGAACGAGATCAGACAGTCAGTTAGTAATCTGAAGGATACTGACACCTCAGCATTACGTCAGATGAAAAAACGATTGCAAAGACGAAAAATGCTGGTCATAATTGTCACGTTGATGCTGACAATGGTAGTTATAACTACTGTAATAGCCTATTTGACAGCGCCGGATTATCTGCCATACAGTAGTGAAGTTGTAGCGGTCTCGGAACTGGATGACGGCACGGTTCAGCTAATCTTCGATGAATCGATTGCTGGTTATGATTTGTCGTATATAACCAATAAAAATGGAGTCGGCAGAGAATATTCACTGACTGCCTGGAATACTACCTGGAACAAGTGGTTTCAACGCCATCGATCCAATCAAATCACAATTTTAAATCCGAATGGAGAAAAAGTTGAGGCCGTTTTTTACTATCAAACGAATGATCAGCCTGATCTATTGATCTATTCAAAGGGTACCGAATCTTCTGGAGGTCAGATGACTTTGCCCCGTCTGGTATTAAATTTGTATTTCATGCTGGCCATAGGATTCCTGATTATCAGCGGTATCGCCTGGCTGGTTTTCAGACGAAACCGGATGATCGAAAACATCTTGTCTAAGATCACATTTCTGCCGGCCGCCTACATTGCCGGTCATCTGGTAATTACAGGTTTCAATGCGACCACATATCACTCATTTAGAGATTTTATCGCAATCCTGCTTGTGATGTTTCTGTTTTATGTAGCTCTAATATCAGCGCAGGCTTTTGTTCGGAGTAATAGAAGAATCAAGCAGTAAGACTGTATAAAAACAGTGCGAATCATACATTGATTTATGGGATAGCGCGTCTGGTTGATTAGTTAAACGAGTTGAAAAATCTGGCCAGCGGTTCGATTACATCGCGCAGGTTGATGATTGCTTCGTTAAGTGTTTCGATGTCAAGTTCATCGATGGCTGTAAGACCTGCATCCATGCTTATCTGAGCCTTCTCCGCTGTTAGGTTTATGTTCTCGGCTAGATCTTCCCAGTCTATTTCCTCCAGGTTTGCGGACACAGTAATTAGATTATCAGTCAATTCTTCCATCTCAAGTGCCATATCACTGAGCACAGCGAAATCTTCCTGCATTGTTCTAAATTGGAGTGTTGCTCCAATTGAAACGGCTAGTACAACAACTAGAATACAAACGGTTGAAAGTGCTGTAACTCGTGCCCAGAATAGCCTCTTTTTATCAAATTCATCCATAATCGAACCTCTTTCTATTGCAGCTGATTGCTGAACAAAGCGCTGACTATAATTTAATTATACCTCTCGTACAATTATTGAGTAAGAGTACATGATGATTCTCAGAAAATAAAAAGAGGCTGTCTTAAAACAGTTTGAAAGAACTTGAGAGACAGCCTCTTTTTCAAGCCTAAACAGCTTAAAAACTGGGGATAATCAAAACAGGACAAGGAGTTTTTGTGGAAAACTAATAAAAAAGAAATTATGGCGCACAAGAATAAGTATAGATCATTGACCTGCGGAAGGCCTGCTCGCGTTAACGAAATCAAACGCAGCCAAAGTGGCCCTGCCTGGCCCCAACCGCAATCAACTGGGTGGTAACCGCAAAAAAAGTGCCAGGTTGACTATCGGCCTCGAATCAGCGGAAACGCCTGTAATCACAGGATTACAGGCGTTGATTTATGATATTTCAAACGGTTTAAAAGAACCGTTTGAAAACCGCTAGTCGAGAGGGCTCAAATCACTGGTACAAATGCGTTAGGACGGCTTTTACCAGCGTATTTCAAAGTGTCACAACCGCAAGCAACCGCAGCCAAAGTGGCCCTGCCTGGCCCTAACCGCAATCAAACGCAGTCAAAGTGGCACCGTGACAGCCGCCTGCCACGCACGTCACGCCGCCCATGCGCGCACGCTCGCTCACCCCAACCTCATGCAAAAGACTGCCTCTCAATAGTTTTTCAACCATTTTGAGACAGCCCCCTTATTTGTAATTTTTGTTTAAGCTGTTCAATTTATTCTGTATAGCTTAAGTAACCTTCTGGATCCGATACTGCGAAGAAGGCATCCTTCGGAGTCCAGTCGCTGTTCCAGAGCATCGGGTTATGACCGGAGCGCCAGTTTTGCTGGTCATTGAGACCCCAGAAGGTGACTCTGTCGATATGCT